>JAGOKN010000015.1 GCA_017994575.1 Nitrosomonas sp. | reverse complement strand
CCCGTTTAACTCTGGATAGCTCTAACTCAAGTTCAGTCAGCGGCTTCTGATGCTTGCACACTGTAGTGAGTTCTCCTCGTTTGTCAGCATAAACCCAATTCTTTAGTGTCCCCTGGGGTAACGACAGACGTTTTGCAGCTTCAACCAGAGTCAATCCACTTTCTTTGAAAAAGTTAACTGATTCCTTCCGAAATTCCTGACTATATTGGGTGCGGGGTAATTCCATCTTCATCCTCCATTTCATGGCTTCATTTTATGAAACTTCGGACTCCTTGAAAATCAGCATACCTCAAATTTGTAATTTCATATTACCAAAGCTGACACAGTTTATTTGTTCCCTACAGCAAGTTGACAACCGTGTCCTTCCCCGATACATTCGATTCTTATGAAAAAGGACGTTTATTTTTTCTATATGTTTTGCTACCAACCACATGAGGAGGTTGTTATGTCCGGAAATCGAGCAATCGTTTACCACAGCATCAAAAAACTTTCTGTCGAGAAAATAGACTATCCCAAACTCCAGTTCGGCAAGCGGCCTTGCCAACACGGGGCCATTCTGAAGGTCGTCACCAGCAACATCTGCGGCAGTGACCAGCACATCTACCGGGGTCGGTTCGTCGTCCCTCAAGGAACCGTCCTCGGCCACGAGATCACGGGCGAAATCGTGGAGATCGGACGAGACGTGGAGTTCCTGAAGGTCGGTGACTTGGTGAGTGTGCCGTTCAATGTCGCCTGTGGGCGGTGTCGGAACTGCAAGGAACGGCACACCGATATCTGCGAGAACGTGAACGACGCCGCCCCGGTCGGGGCTTACGGGTTTAACCTGGGCGGATGGCCGGGCGGGCAGGCAGAGTACGTGCTAGTCCCCTACGCCGACTGGAATCTGTTGAAGTTCCCGGACAAGGACGAGGCGATGGCCCGCATCCTCGACCTCACAATGGTATCGGATATTCTACCGACAGCCTTCCACGGGTGCATCGAGGCCGGAGTGGGCGTGGGCAGCACAGTGTACATCGCCGGGGCCGGTCCTGTGGGGCGCGCGGCGGCGGCATCCGCCCGCCTGCTCGGAGCATCATGCGTGATTGTCGGAGACATGAATCAGGATCGACTTAAACTGGTCAAGAGCGCCGGTTACGAAGTTGTCGACTTGTCGAAGGATACGCCGCTGGCCGATCAGATTGAGGCTATATTGGGTGTGCGGACGGTGGACTGTGGGGTCGATGCTGTAGGATTCGAGGCGCACGGTCACGGCCCAGCATCCACCGAGGATGTGCCGGAAGCGGTGCTGAACGACCTGCTCAATGTGGTGCGTGCGGGAGGTGGCATCGGTATACCGGGCGTTTACGTCGGGAACGACCCCGGTGCACCGAATGCTGCTGCCAAACAGGGAACGCTCGCTCTCGACTTTGGACCGGCGTGGATCAAGTCACTAACAATCAAGACCGGAATGGCCCCCATCATGAACTACAATAGGCAGCTCATGATGGCCATTCTCGGCGGGCGCTTGGATCATCTGCGGGAAGTGATGGCCACGGAGGTCGTGACACTTGATCAAGCGGTGGATGCCTATCGGACGTTCGACGAAGGTGTGTCGAAGAAGTACGTCATTGACCCTCACGGATTGCTCAAGGCGTAGGATGGGGTGGGGAGGCTTCCCTCCCCAAAATTGCTTTGTCTGTGTTCGTTAAAATCTAGTGACTAACTGGAAATGGGAAGCTGCGGCCAAGATTTGATTTATTCGACAAAACCACCGTACAATATCAAAGCGATCTCTGCATAACTGTGTTTTTGAGCTTTTCTGTTCGTTTCCATCATAATTAAATCAAATGCTTACAGAGCTCACGCATTCAATAAAGCCAGTTATGCAGAGGTCTCTCAAAGGTTCATTTGTGTATATTTCACTATGAGACAAGGGGGTTCGCGATGAGTAAAAAAGTAGCCGATGTGATTGTCGAGATTCTGCAATCTGCAGGTGTTAAACGCTGTTATGGCATCGTCGGTGACACCCTTAATCGTGTAGTGGAATCGATCGAGCAGAGCGAAATTGAATGGGTATCGATGCGCCACGAAGAGGCAGGTGCTTTTGCCGCTTCTGCTGAAGCTCAACTCAGCGGTGAGTTAGTGGCTTGTGCAGGAAGCTGTGGCCCCGGTAGCCTGCATTTCATTAATGGAATTTACGAAGCTAACCGCAATCGCGCCCCAATTGTTTTGATTGCAAGCCAGCTCATACGACAAGATTTAGGTTTTCAATCAGTCCAGGAGGTAGATTTTAAAAGGGTTTACGACGAGTGCTCGGTTTACTGCGATATGATTCTAAATCCGGAGCAGGCGCGCCGTAAGACGGTTGCCGCTTGTCAAGCCGCGCTAGCGAAACAGGGCGTGGCAGTTCTTATCGTACCGGCCGACGTTTCCAGCGCCGCTGCTGCCAATGAGCTGCCGTATAGCGTACATGTCAGTAAGCCAATTATCCGGCCTAATGATAACGAACTCGATCAAATAGCCGCCATCCTCAATGAAGGCAGTAACATCACTATTTATGGTGGCTCAGGATGTATGGGCGCACAGGATGAAGTGATGGCGGTGGCTGCAAAACTTGCCGCACCGATTGCGCGTACATCGCGTGGCAAGGACGCGCTCGAACCTAATAATCCATATGATGTCGGCATGACTGGCGTAATCGGCAATGAGTCCGGGTATCGAGCAGTACTGGAATGCGATACATTGCTTCTGCTCGGTGCGGATTTTGCGTGGAGTCAGTTCTACCCTTCACACGCAAAAATCATTCAGATCGATATTGATCCGCTCCACCTAGGTCGCCGTCATCCGGTGACGAAGGGAGTAGTCGGGGATATTAAAGAAACGTTAGCGGCACTGTTGCCAAGATTAAAACAGCATGATGACACCACATTCCGGGACGCTTTTGTAAAGCTCTACAAAGACAAAGCCAAATCATCCGTTGAAAAAGTTCAGCCCGGCAAGCATGGCGGTGGTATCTCCGGAATTTATCTCGCCAGTCTTATTGATCAACATACAGCCGAAGACGCCTTGTTCTCATGTGATGACGGAACTGCAGTGGTATGGTCGTTACAACACATCCACGCAAACGGCAAGCGTCGGTTTTTCGCGAGTCTACTGCATGGCACAATGGCCGCTGGCATGCCCTCAGCTATAGGACTTCAGAAACGATGCCCGGATCGCCAGGTGATCGCAATATGTGGTGACGGTGGGTTTGGCATGTTGATGGGCGATCTCATGACAATCGTTCAGGAAAATCTGCCGATAAAACTTGTAGTCTTTAATAACGGAAAATTCGGCTTTGTGGAAATTGAGCAAAAAGCCGAAGGCATGGTCGACACCTATACGCATCTGAAGAATCCAGATTTTGGCCGAGTTGCCGAGGCAGTGGGATTGTGGGGGCGCAAGGTTGAGAAAGTTGAAGAACTAGAACAAAGCGTTACCAGTTGGCTCGCGCAACCCGGTCCGGCACTCCTTGACGTTATAGTGAACCCGATGGAGCTGGTGATGCCTCCTTTCATTGCATTGGAACCCACCATCGGTATGGCCCTTTATACAGCCAAGGCCATTCTGCATGGAAAAGGTGGTGATGTCTGGGAAATGGTAAGGGAAAATTTTCCTTGAGCCTGGGTGTGGAAGATAAGCGATAATCCTACTGTTCATACCGATCAATGAAGGCATTTTGCCTACCATAACCACCTGCATACGGTGCAACGTTATCATGAACAATATAGTGTTTGACTGATAACTCGTCGATTAAACAGGTTAAATTTACCCGCCCCAAAAACGCACTCGACCCACCCACATGAACAAAATTAGAGGAAGGATAGTAGCCGACACTGTACACCGTCTTCAAAAACTGAGGTATGCTGATTTTCAAGGAGTCCGAAGTTTCATAAAATGAAGAGATGAAATGGAGCAGCACAGGGTCAGATACTGTTGGTGTTTTGTTTTTTTTCAATCCCAGTTGATTCCAACCCTTCTTTCTCAGATATCTCCTTGATTGGTTTGATCATACTGCTTGGGCGCCTTTCGAATGAAAGGTGGAAATGCTTCTAATTGCCAGGATTTTTATTGAACCTTTAAACAAAATCAGGTGCTTTTTTGATCGTTCAGCAGCCTATTTGCCTAAACATACGGTTTGCGTATAATGAATTTTAGCAAAAAAGTGTGTTTATTTTTCCTATACACAAATAGTAGAGGGGTGAAAATGAGTACTGTGATGATACATCCGTCTGTCGATGCAGGTGTCCGCAAGGGCGATCCGGGCTTCGCCGGAGGCACGCTCCACTGTCAATGCAAGAACGATCAGGTGGAAGTGCAGGTGCGTAGCAACATTGCGCATAATCATGCATGCGGCTGCACCAAGTGCTGGAAGCCTCGTGGAGCCATTTTCTCGATGGTCGGTGTTGTCCCGCGCGACAAAGTCGAAGTCACGAAGAATGCCGGGAAGTTGCAAGTCGTCGATCCGAACGCCGTCATCCAGCGCCACGCCTGCAAGGAGTGTGGCACGCACATGTACGGCCGCATCGAAAACCGTGACCACCCGTTCTACGGTCTCGACTTCATTCACGTTGAGCTGTCACCGGAAACGGGCTGGGAAGAGCCCCGCTTCGCTGCATTCGTCTCTTCGATCATCGAGGGCGGCGGTGTCCGACCGGAGCAGATGGGCGGCGTGCGTGCGCGACTCAACGAGCTGGGACTGACACCGTATGATTCTCTTGACCCCACGTTGATGGATGCGATCTCGACCCATGTCGCCAAGCGTAACGGCGTTCTGCAGTAGTCATCTAGGGCGGCTCGCCGGTATGCGGTCGCCCTTTTCTGGGAGTTGGATATGGAACAGATCGCAGATCGAACACCACGCTTGTTTTGGTGGCCGGGGGAGGGCGTATACCGACACCAGTCGGAGACGCTCGGCTGCGCCATGAGTTTTTCCATCTACCTGCCTGAGCAGACGCCAAAAACAGACATGCCGGTGTTGTACTGGCTATCTGGCCCGACCTGCACGGAGCAGAACTTCACCGGCAAGCTGGCGCACAGCGGTATGCGGCGCAACATGGTGTGATCATCGCCGTGCCGGTGGCGTTGGTCGCCGCCACTCTGGAAGAGTTGCAATCACTAAAATTCTAAACCATCTCGGCTATCTGCCCGGGCGCTACCACGATCACCTGCGAAGGTCCGGGGTCTTTTCGATCCCAGCTGATTCCAACCTTTCTTTCTCAGCTCTCTTCTTAATTGAGTTGATCATATATGCATCTCGGTCCCATCCAAGTGGTGTTCGATCTGGTTCACTTGCAGATAATCGTTCTTCTTATCTCGCTTTGGTAGAAAAACTACAAACATACGACGATCCGTTGATCATTTCCTGGACTCAGAAGCAAACTGATTTATTAAACAAGGAAATTAGCGAAGAAGATAAACGTAACCGTCGTATAAATGAGAGTTTTGAGTAAGTGATGCTGTGAAAGCTATCACAACGCTTCATAGCGAATCTCAACCACATCCAATTCTTCCACGCCGCCAGGCGTGTGCAATCTGATCGTATCACCCGCGCGCGCTTTAAGCAGCGCTTTAGCCAGTGGAGAAATCCAGCTGATGCGCCCACGACCGGGATCTACTTCATCCAAACCCACGATACTATAAGTATGTTCTTCCCCCTGAGCGTTACAGATCGTTACCGTGGCACCAAAGAAAACCTGATCGCATTCACCACGCTGCGCCGGATCAACTACTTCCGCATTTTCCAGGCGCTTGGATAGGAAACGTAAGCGACGATCAATTTCGCGCAAACGCCTTTTGCCATATATATAGTCGCCATTTTCTGAGCGATCGCCATTGGAAGCCGCCCAGGTAATGGTTTTAACCAGCCCAGGGCGTTCTATTTTCCACAACTGATCAAACTCTTCTTTCAACCGCTTATGCCCACTCGGAGTAATGTAGTTCTTCACTCCCTGCGGCAGTTTCGGTGAATTGTCGAGCTCTTCGTCGTCTTCGCCTTCTTTGGTAAATGCCTTGCTCATATTCATTAATCTTATTAGATACACAGGGAACGTTAAGATAGCGGTGTTTAACCATCTATTCAAGACAACTTGACAATTTCGGCGAAGTCTTCAAGTTTGCGGCTTATTAACAGCCATATTCTCCATTCTTAAGAAGAAATCTTGTACCCAACAAGGAACCTAATGGATATATTAAGGAAACGCTGATTAATTCGGTGAACGAGATGAAGCACGAGGCGCACGGAACGCAGCAACCGAGACATATCAACATGATAGGCGAGGGAGCGAGTACCGCGCAACGAAGTGATTCGCTCGTACAGTCAATTAATCAGCGTTTCCTTAATTTGGAGGTCATGATCATGCCGATAAATCGGCGCCAATTTCTGAGCATGGCTGGCGCAACGAATTGGCGGTTGTGGGTTTTAATCAATTTGCATTTAACAATGTTGGCAATCCTTACGATCACAGCCATATTCCTTTTAACTGTCATCCTTTTGAGAAGGAATTGATAGATCGATTCGGTGTAATTTACGGTTCCTCACTGGACAATATCTGGGGATTCTTTTCCCATAGCGGCACCGACAGCAATATGCATGGACTCTATATGGGGCGCACGATTCTAAAAAATCGCACCGGCGTGATGCCAAAGATTTATTTTACTAAAGAGGCGCATTATTCCAGAGATCTCTAGGATTAATGCGAGATCGTTTGGGAAAACAGCGTGATAGCCATAACCCCCGCCACAATCAATGACAGACCGATGATGGCGGGAAGATCCAATGCCTGCTCCAGAAATAGCCATCCACTCAGGGCGATTAACACGATTCCCACGCCAGACCAAATGGCGTAAGCGATTCCGACCGGTATCGTTCTCAAGGTCAAGGACAAAAAATAAAAAGCAAGCAAATAACCAACAACGACAATCAGCGATGGCCACAAGCGGGTAAATCCTTCCGTGGCTTTCAAGCACGAGGTGGCGATCACTTCGCTGACAATCGCAATGAAAAGTAGAATCCACTGTTGCATATGGTGTGCCTAGGTATTTAACATCACTTGCAGTTGGTCATTGATGCAGCGCAACGGTTATCTGATTGAAAGGGCGCTGTTGCAGAAAATTCTCGATATTATTGGCAAGCTGGTCCAACAGACGCTGCCTGGATTCTCTGCTAGCCCAGGCGATATGCGGCGTTACGATCAGATTGGTCAATTGATGCTGCAAAATCAAATTGTCCTGTTTCGGCGGCTCTTCCTGCAATACATCGATGGCAGCACCTGCAATGCGGCCCGTGGCCAAACTATGCAGCAGATCGGTTTCATTGACCAACCCTCCTCGTGCAGTATTGATCAAAACCGCGGAAGGCTTCATCAGTTCAAACTCGCGGGTACTGATCAGATCACAGGTTTCCGGCATAAGCGGGCAATGCAGACTGATAAAATCAGCCTGCCGCATAACGTCATCAAATGCTATTCTGCCTGCGCGCGCCGGCCTACCCTTACGTTCTGCAATCAGCAGTTGCATGCCGAATGCTTGAGCGACATCAGCCACCGCCTGACCCAGAACGCCAAAACCAATGATTCCAAGTGTTTTTCCTGACAATTCTTGGATGCCGAAATCCAACGGACAAAAGAAAGTGCTGGCTTGCCAGCCCCCTCTTTTCACCAACTCCTGGTATTCCAAAAAACGGCGGGTCAGATTCAGCATCAGCATGAAAACATGCTGCACTACGGAAGGTGTGGCGTAATTGCGCACATTGCATACCGGTACATTGCGTTCTGCCGCTGCCACAAGATCAATATTGTTGTAACCGGTGGCAGCAACGCAAATCAATTTCAGGCGCTGCGCCGCCAAAATAGCTTCTCGATTGAGAAATACTTTGTTGCTGACGATCACTTCAGCCAAGCTGATACGCTCCAGTACCTCCTGCTCGGATGAAGCAATATAGTAGCGCCAGGGCGAGATTGCTCGTTCCAATGCCGCACAATCCATATCGCCGCGGGTCACAGAACCGAAATCAAGAAAAACAGCACTCATCGGATGGCTCCCATTGTGATTCTAAGAATGCGTAAAATTGTTTCGCTGAGTGGAATCTGAAATTGAGATAGACTCCCATCTTCACAAAGATCATACCATAGCAAGTACGCCCTAACTGATCCCGTCATGCAGGACAACATCTTCTGCTAAGGGCAAAAACTACTTGGCAATGGTGATACTAGGCACACCGATACGCGGGATGTCGGTAACGGTCATCTGAAACAAAAGGAACAATAATTGGAAGGCATCGCGATTCCAGCGCGTGTGAGCGCCTGCGGTATTCACTGCATAAAACTGATCGTTCCAGCGAACCGAAATATCGGCATCCGCAGGGGGCGTCTTGGAGGCCGTCAATTCCATGGTGAGATCAGGATTTTCATCATTCAGGATATGTGGTGTTCTTGCGTCTTTGTCGACAGGATAGCCCGCTTCATGACCCAGTGCTTTGCCGAGAAAACCAAGAATCGCGTGAAAGCTTCTGAGCCGAAAAACCCCTCGCATTGGCCATTCTCCACCATATTGATCAGCACGGATATCAAACGCAATATCGCTGACATCCCAATCATCCGCCATATCGTTTAATTGATCGCGCTCTTTATCGGACAGCATGCTGGGATCATAATTAGTGATCAGAATCGGCCCGTTAATGTGCTTGCGCAGTGTATAAGTATTATCTGTCGGGTTGTGGCGCACCACAAATTCTTTCTGCAGTACTTGGAAACCATCGGATCCGAGCGCGTTGGCGGGAATAGTCCACGTGTGTATTAGCGGTAATGGCTCGGCGTAGAGCTTATTATGGTCCTGGATCGCTGAAAGATGCAGCACTACTCGACGGAACATCTCGTAGCCCGCTTTATCCATTGGGCTGTTACGATGGATTTCATATTGCGCAGACTGCAATATGCGCACTTCTTGAGCCATCATACGCAGCAACAAGTCGACATCGTAGCGCTGGCGCAGCAACAGCGTCAGCTTGTTCTGCGAAAACGGGGTCAGCAGTCGCTTGGTAAAATCTTCTCCCTCAATCGGAACAATACTGATTGTAGGGCTTTCCGCGATACTACCACCAAAAATCGGCAACAGGGATGTTCCGGCAAGTCCGCCGAGTGCCGGCATCGCCCCCGCATTGGCCTGAAAATTGAAAGTGGCTGCGATATTGGAAACACCCGTGAAGTGAATCGGCTGGCGGTGATGGGCGCGTACAATATTAATCAGTAATTGCTGAGATGCAGCATCGGTGACGGCGTCGTCATAAGCAAGGACGGCTCTATTTAGCGCCAGGGGGGATAGACAACCCGTAAGCATCATGAGCATCATCAGACATGTTAACAGGCGCTGCACATATAAGCGATGCATGGAATTCATGGGTCTTTTACCAGTCGGGAGATGTTAATCGGCATGGAAATATCACGTATTCTACATCAGCACAACAGATGCAGCGGATTGAATGATAATGGCCACAGCAAAAGGTCATTCTCAAGCTGCAGTCGATTAAGTTATGATACCCAAATGAACAATGAATATTGGTTGGATAGATGGGAACGAGCAGATATCGGTTTTCATCAGAATGACATTAATCCCTACCTGCGCGAATACTGGCAAGCGCTAGCACTTGATTCTGACTGCCAAGTGTTGGTACCAATGTGTGGCAAAAGCCGCGATATGCTTTGGTTGCGAGAACAGGGGCATCAAGTGCTGGGTGTCGAATTAAGCCTCGTTGCGGTACAAACATTTTTTTCCGAGAACAACCTGACTCCGAAGTGCATTGATGAATATCCATTTTCGCGCTGGGAAGCCAATGGAATGCATATTATGTGCGGCAATTTTTTTGATTTACGTGAAAAAGACCTGGCAAATGTCAGTGCCGTATACGATCGCGCTTCATTGGTCGCTCTACCGCCCGAAATGCGCAAACACTATGCGCATCATCTAGTTGACATCCTGCCGCCAGCCACACAGATCTTACTGATTACGCTGGATTATCCTCCCGACGAGATGCCAGGCCCGCCATTTCCGGTTGCCATGAATGAAATGCACTTACTCTATGCATCGCACATGAAGATCAAACTATTGGCTCAGCATGACGTGCTGGCACAAAATCCGCGTTTTCAGCAACGCGGGTTAAGTCGACTACAAGAGCGTGTGTTTTTACTTGAATCAAATAAAAAATAAGCAATGTGGATGGAATTTAAGCCTGAATCAAATTCCATTGTTTAGCCAGCAATTTCTCAAAGGCATCCTTGGTGATAGGGGTTGAATACAGAAAGCCTTGTACATAGTCGCAACCAAAATGCACCAACAAATCCTGCTGCTCTTTCGTTTCCACCCCCTCAGCAATGGTTTTAATATCCAATTTATGCACCATGACAATAATCGCTTCGACCAGCGCGCGATCGGTAGCATTGTCGATCAATTGGTTGATGAAAGAGCGGTCGATCTTGAGATAATCAATATCAAATTTCTTCAGATAAGACAGCGAGGAAAAGCCGGTGCCAAAATCATCAATCGACACTTCAACGCCGCTGTTACGGAATTCCAGCAAATAATCCTGAACCACAGAAGAATCTTTGAGCAGCAGACCTTCGGTGATTTCCACATTGATACAGTTGCCAGGCAATCCAAGTTGGGTCAAATACTCAAACCAACGATTATTATTCACATACCTGAACTGTACCGGAGACATATTCACGCTGACCTGAACGATATATCCCAGTCGTTGCCGCCATTGATCAATGAGTGCAATTGATTGCTTGAATACCATATCGCCGATTTCCAGAATAAGCCCACTTTCCTCCGCCAGTGGAATAAAGATGGCGGGGCTAATCATGCCTCGGCGGGGATGTTTCCAGCGCAGCAGTGCCTCGGCTTTGATGAGATTCCCGCTGGATAATTCCAGGATGGGTTGATAATAAACATGCAACTCTTTTTTTGCGATTGCTTGACGAAGATCATGAATTAACACCATTTTCTCATGCGCCTCTTGTTGCATGGACGGCGTAAAATGACAAAAACGGTTGCGTCCTTCCAGTTTCGCCGCATACATTGCCTGATCGGCATGTTTCATCAAGCTTTTCATGTTGGTACCATCTTGGGGGTAAAGGACGATGCCAATACTGGTGGAAATATAATAATTGGTTTTGCTGCGATTAAAATGAAACGGTTTATTCAGCGCCTGAATGATCAGCCCGGCAACGATCTCCACTCGCTCATGATTGATTAAATTGGGTAAAATGATGGCAAATTCATCGCCACCCAGGCGCGCAACGGTATCATTCTTGCCGACACACGATTTAACTCGAATGGACACTTCCCGCAACAAATCATCGCCCTTATCATGCCCCAAGGTGTCATTGATATCCTTGAAATGATCCAGATCCAGGAACAGCACGGACAACAATGAGCCATTGCGGTACGACTTCCTGATTCCCATTTCCAGTTGATCTTTGAATAAATTACGATTCGGCAATCCAGTCAACTGATCGTAATTTGCCTGGGAAAGAATCAGTTCATCTTTTTTCTTTTTTTCCGTAATGTCCGAAAACTGTGCCACATGGTAATGGATGCGACCATTGGTATGGCGAATGATGCTGACGCTTAGCCATTTGGCATGAATAGTTCCATCTTTGCGCAGATCCCAGATTTCACCTTGCCAGTAATCTTCGGCCATTAACTTACGCCACATCTCCAGATAAAAAGCGGGATCATGCCGTCCGGAACGAAACATTTCTGGATTCTTGCCAATGACATCCGCCCTCTCATAACCGGTCATACGGGTAAAGGCCGAGTTAATCTGTATGATTAGATTATTTTCGTCAGTAACCATGATGGCTTCATTGCTCGACTGATAAATCGTCGCCGCCAAGCGCATCGAATCATATACCCGCTTTTGTTCGGTAATATCCTGATAAATGCCCAGTACGCCCATAATTTTATTTTTACTGTTGCGCAAGGGTACTTTCGAGGTGCGCAGACAAATGGCTTTGCCATCCGGAGTGGTTTGCGGTTCTTCATAGGAAAGTTTTGACACTCCCGAATTGATGACCATCTCATCATCTTTGCGATAAAGATCGGCGTGTGCTTTCCAACACCATTGGTAATCATCGCTACCGATAATGGCTTGTGGGGAGGCTGCCCCGGCATCTCTGGCAAATGCGGGATTGCATCCCAGGTAACGGGACTCTCTGTTTTTCCAGAAAATACGCACCGGTGCCGTATCAATGATCGTCTCGAGCAGGCTGTACGACTCCGCGAGAGCGCTGTGTGATTCAGCCAGGGCCACTTCCTTGTTTTTTTGATCAGTAATATCAGTGATCGTGCCGACATAACCTAATGCAACGCCATCTTGATTGCCTTCCGCCCGAGCGTGACCTAAAATCCATGTGATGATTTGCCCTTTGGTTTGAAAACGGTATTCAGACATGAAAGGCTGCTGGTGCCTGACCGCCGTATTCCACTCATCCATGACTCTTTCTCGATCTTCCGGATGAATAGCAGCCATCCATCCATAGCCCGCGGCTGTTTCAGCATTCATGCCAGCGATGTCGCACCAGCGCTCATTAACATATAAACATTTACCACTGGCATCGGTACGAAAGATGCCCACTGGCGCGACTTCCGTCAGACTGCGAAACAGTTGCTCGCTATTGCGCAGAGCCATTTCCATCTGCTTTTGCAACGTAATATCAACCAATACCCCCTGCCAATGCGTGCTGCCATCCTGTTTGCGATGAGGGATGGAATAGCCTCGCAACCATTTTTCACCTGCTGAGGTTTGTATGGGATATTCGTGCATCCAGGGTTGCAACTTCACCAAAGAATCCAAAATGGATCGCTCCAGATCTGGCAATGCTTCTGTATGAATCTGTTGAAACATGACTTCGACATTTGCCATGCATTCGGCTGCCGTATACCCAATCAAATCCCCAATCCCTTCGCTGATGAACGAAAGAAAGCGGCGGCCGTCAGTATCAATACAAAATTCAAAAACTGCCCCGGGAATGCTGGCGATAAAATCACGAAAACGTTTTTCACTAGCTTGCAATTCAGTGGTACGTTGCCTCACGATGTGCTCGAGACTCTGCTTGATGGACAGAATCTCGACTTCTATCGCTTTACGCTTGGTAATATTGCGAAATATTCCTATGGTCGCGATCGGTTGATTATTTTTAGCATAAAGATTGGTATTGCCATCAATGACGATCGTCTCTCCGCTCTTTGTCCGGAACGATATTTCGATTAATCCAACATCCTCGCCCGACAATACCCGTTGCATAAGCAACGGGTATTGTACATAGTGGTCCGGATGAATAACATTCAAGATATTCAATGTCGCTACTTCTGCGGCCGTGTATCCCAGCACTTCGCGCCAAGCCCGGTTCACAAATAGAAAATGTCCGTCCGGCGCAACAATCTGAATCAAATCTCCCATACTGTCGAACCATTCACTCAATATCTCCATATCCAATTGAATTGGAACAGAAATCAATAGATTGTCAGCCGATAAATCTTTAGACGATATGTCATCAATACTCATGAAGTGGATTCACTAATTAAACATTGAATCGGAAAATGCTATGACTGAGTTCCGAGAGCACGATACAGAGATACTTTTTACCTAAAATACAAAAACATATGAACACATCTTAACAGGCATCACAAATTATTCAAGTGATGCCCCTCTTATCAATCAATTTATGATTTTTCTGCTTGTCACTGAGTGTCAATTTGAGTCGTTTTGCAGCGTACAAAAGTGACTGTTTCGATCCTGCATACCTATAAAAAATGGTTGAGTCAGTTCAAGACATATAGCATACTAGCTGCGCTCTAATTTTCATCTCAGGTATTTCCAAACAACATCACTCTGGACTCTCTAGTGAATTTCGAATTTTTACAGGCAATTTCATGTTTATCAGCGTTCTAGATCTTTTCAAAATAGGCATAGGTCCATCAAGCTCGCATACCATGGGTCCGATGGTTGCAGCCAAGGATTTTCGTGATCGTATCCAGTCTTTTGTTGCCAATCATACTGTTCCCTCTTTTTTGCAGGTTCGTTGCACTTTGCGAGGATCATTGGCATTTACTGGCAAAGGTCATGCGACTGATCGCGCAGTAACCCTGGGCATGCATGAATATACGCCGCAAGGACTGGCCAATCTGAACGTAAATGAATTGTTTCAGAAACTATGGCAACTAAACACTTTGCAAATCAATCAATCCACCGTGATTCATTTCAATCCGGCCGAAGATATTATTTTTGATCGAGGCGAACCACTCCCGGAACATCCGAATGGCATGATTTTTCAGTTGCTGGATGAAACCGGAAAAACCTTGCTGACCGAAACTTATTTTTCGATTGGCGGTGGTTTTATTACGACGCTACAGGAAATTGGTCAGCTGGTTGCACCGATCAAAATGGATGCCGTCAGTTCCTGTGGCTTCCCCTTTGATTCAGCCAATCAGATGATGAAAATGTCTGTCGATAGCGGTTTGTCTGTTGCTGCCATGAAACGGAGCAATGAAATGGAGCGCATTAGTGAAATTGCACTGAATGAAGGACTGGATGCTGTCTGGGATGCCATGCGCACATGCCTTGAAAATGGCCTGGTGACGGAAGGTCGATTGCCCGGCGGACTGAATATCAAGCGTCGCGCTCATGCTTTGTACCAGCAGCTACAAAGCAATCCGGAAAAAGCCAACCTGAACGACTGGTTGTGCGCCTACGCTATGGCCGTGAATGAAGAAAATGCGGCGGGGCATATGGTGGTGACTGCGCCGACTAACGGGGCTGCCGGCGTGATTCCAGCAGTGATTTATTATGCAGTGAAACATGAGGGAGCAACGCTGAAACAAGTCCATGATTTCCTGCTAGTGGCCGGTGCAATTGGTGGTTTGATCAAACACAACAGCTCGATTTCCGGCGCTGAAGTCGGATGCCAGGGCGAAGTCGGTTCCGCTTCGGCCATGGCGGCAGCAGGTTTATGCGCGATTAAAGGCGGCACTACGGAACAAATTGAGAATGCCGCCGAAATTGCCCTGGAACATCACTTAGGTATGACCTGTGATCCGGTCGGTAGTTTGGTGCAGGTACCGTGTATTGAGCGCAACGGTTTTGGCGCGATCAAGGCTTACACCGCAGCATCATTGGCAATTCGCGGCGATGGTCAGCATTTCATGTCATTGGATAACTGTATCGCCGCGATGAAACAGACCGGATTGGAGATGTCGGTGAAATACAAAGAAACGTCACTGGGCGGACTGGCGGTCAGCATCACTGAATGTTAAATATTACTTATCCCGTTGCAATTTACCGATGACATGACGCACGCCTCTCACCACAAAGAAGACGCCCAGCACAACCACAGGAATCGCAATGCCGGTGAGCAATTCAACGTTGATGTCTTGTCCGGCTGCCTTGAGCGCTTTTAGTCCATAGCCCAAAATACCCAGCAAATAATAGCTCAGCACCACAACGGATAAGCCCTCGACCGTTTCTTGCATGCGTAACTGCACATGAGCGCGGTGATCCATGGATCTCAACAAATCACGAATTTGCGCCTCCATCGACAAATCGACCCTTGTGCGCAATAAAGCCGAAGCGCGTCCCAGGCGCATCGACAGCGTCTCCAGTTTAGTATGCACCAACTCACAAGTACCCATTGCTGACGACAATCGCTGAATCATGAATTCTTGCAACATTTGCAAGCCTTCGATACGCTCCTCGCGCAGTTCGGTAATGCGCAACTTCACGATATTGTAATAGGCCCTGGAAGCGTTAAATCGATGGCTGGTTTGAGCGGATAGCCGCTCGGTTTCGGCAGCCAATTGAGTAAGCTCGTCCAATAGTTTTTGCTCGTCTTCGATGCGGGTAAGTTCAACATTGTTGGCAATCAAGGTGGCCAAACGCTGATCAGCGCGCGCCAATTGCGGAATGATCCTGCGCGTGATGGGCAGCGGCAACATAGCCAGCATGCGATAGGTCTCAATTTCCAGCAGACGTTGAACCAACCGTCCCACCTGCCGGCTACGCAGGTTTTCGTCATGAATCAAGATACGGCCAAAATTATCCGGATGTATCTGGTTGTCACTCCACACGCTGGCGGCTCCACCGGCCACCTTGGAACCAATCACGGTTCCGGAAGCAAACAAAGTCGCCAATTCATGCAAGCTGCGCTTGGGCCGCGATCTATCTTCCAAAGCAATGTGCGTAGCCACCAGCAACTCACCGGGTAAACGAAGCAGCCAATCTTGGGGCACATACTCAATCGCGGGATGCTTAAACGGCACATCAAACGGCTTTGCATGGTAGATGGTGTAGGTAGAATATTCAGTATGCCGCTCCCATCGAAGACGGAAATCTCCAAAATCAGCACTGAAATCACTCTCATGCGCATTGGGAGGATTAATGCCATACCGTATGCATAACTCGCCAATCAGTTTGCGCTCCTGATCAACCCAATGACGTTCTGACATCAGCACCAAGTGTGAAAGCTGAACGGGCGGCGCCAGCAATTCATAGGCTACTGAATTCAATTCGGTATGCAATTCTTGCCTCTCCGAATACTCGGGAATATTCAGTAATCTCTCTTTTGGAGCCCCTGTGTGTTCAGAAGCTAGCGGTGATAATGACGTATGGGAATCCATAAAAATAACCTGATTAGAATCAATATTTGTGATCTATGACCGAAGACATTCATCACCCAAGCACTGGATAATGTACTGAATCATTGCTTATTCATCTAGTGAAAAGATGAGCTATAGCATAGCTAACTTTTATTACCTGCAATGTACCTTTTGAGTGCTGACAAATGCATACGACCCGTTTAAATTGACCAAGATTCTCGATTTACCTGCAAAGAATATTTTAGTTATTCACTTAATGAAACTTAAAGAATTGCATGAATATCGTAGCGGTCATCGCGGAACAGCGCATTACGGGTAAAAACAGAATGCCGGACACGCTGATTCAGCACAGTCCCCAATCACCCGCCCCACCCAATTTGCTCAAAGTGCTTCAAACACACCGGCTGCTCCCATGCCGCTGCCAATACACATGGTAACCATGCCGTATTTCTTTTGATGGCGACGCAATCCGTGCAGCAAAGTCGCCACGCGAATAGAGCCAGTCGCTCCGAGCGGATGACCCAATGCAATCGCTCCTCCCAATGGATTCACTTTGCTGCGGTCCAATCCCAGATCACGAATCACGGCCAGACTCTGGGCAGCAAATGCTTCATTCAATTCAATCCAGTCCAGGTCATCTTGTTTGATGCCGGTTTGCTTCAGTACTTTGGGAATGGCTTGAATAGGGCCTACTCCCATAATCTCGGGCGGCACACCCGCCACTGAAAACCCGACAAAACGCCCTAGCGGGGAAAGATTAAAGCGCTGCATCGCAGCTTCGCTCATCAACACCACAGCCCCCGCACCATCGGACATCTGTGAGCTGTTTCCTGCGGTCACGGAACCTTTGGCTGCAAAAACCGGCCGCAATTTGGCCAACACTTCGAGACTGGTACCGGCACGTGGCCCTTCATCGGTACCTTTGATGGCAATTTCTTCGTGTACGGTATGTGTGATCAGATCAGGACGTTTCTCGTCTACCCGGTACGGTGCGATTTCTTGTTGAAACTCACCCGTTTCAATGGCTTTTAAGGCACGCAAGTGGCTGGTCATGGCAAATTCATCCTGATCTTCACGAGATACTTTCCATTGCTCCGCCACTTTCTCGGCCGTCATGCCCATACCATAAGCAATCGCGACATCTTCCTTATGCTCGAATATGGCCGGATTCATGGAAACTTTATTGCCCATCATCGGCACCATGCTCATGCTTTCAGTGCCGGCTGCAATCATCACATCGGCTTCACCCAGACGAATACGGTCGGCTGCCAGTGCAACGGATTGCAGACCTGATGCACAAAAACGGTTGATTGTCATACCAGCCACGCTATTCGGCAAACCAGCCAGCAGCAACGCCACGCGCGCGACATTGATGCCCTGTTCGGCTTCCGGCATGGCGCAACCGACAATCACATCATCGATCGCTGCCGGATCCAATCCTTGGCACTGCTTCATCACCGCGTGTAATACGTGCACCAGCATGTCATCCGGGCGCACATTCTTGAACATGCCGCGCGGCGCTTTGCCAACCGGTGTGCGGGCAGCAGCTACGATATAGGCTTCTTGAGTTTGCTTAGTCATGGTTTTCTCCGTGGATCGTCGATCTTGGAATAGGTGTTCTTGTTTTTAATCAGTTTCTTAATGGTTTACCGGTTTTCAGCGTATATTCAATCCGCGCCTGTGTTTTTTCAGTCGCCAGCAATTCCATAAACGCTGCGCGTTCCAGTTCCAGGAACCAATCTTCATCCACTAGGCTGCCCGGCGTTAAATCACCGCCACACATCACATGCGCGACTTTATTGCCTATCAAGTAATCGTGCTCGGAAATGAAGCCGCCTTCCCGCAAATTAACCAACTGACTCTGAATGGTTGCAATGCCGGTATTACCCGCCACCGGAATCTCCCGGTTTTTCAATGGCGGACGGTAGCCAGCCTCCGCTAACGCCATTGCCTGCGCTTTGGCCACATGCAGCAACTCGAAACGATGCATCACCACCGTATCCGCCAAGCGCAAATAACCAAGTTCCTTTGCCTGCTCGGCACTTTTGGCCAGCTCCGCCATCGCCACTGTCTGGAAATAATATTTCAATTGCGGAAAAGGATCGCCATCTTTGGCATTTTGCGCAGAGCGGAGCGCAAATTCCTTGCACCCGCCGCCCGCCGGCAACAATCCAACGCCCACTTCCACCAAGCCGATATAGCTCTCCAATGTCGCTACCGCACGGTCGCAATGCATGACAAATTCGCACCCCCCGCCCAGCGCCAGACCATCCACCGCAGCCACGGTCGGAATCATCGAATAGCGCAGCGCCTGTGAAGTCTGCTGGAATTGCTTGATCATTCCATCCACCTCCGCCAGTTTCTTGGCCATCAACACATCGGCGAGATCCAATTCACGCGCCACTTGCAGCACTGTCGTCTGAGCCGATTTCTTAAACTTTTTCAGGAACGACTGAAATGGCGATGGCGGCGCAGCTGGCACGTTGCCATGTTGCGCGTCGGGCTTAGGTCGCTCGGTGGCCTTCTGCAAATTAGCACCGGCTGAAAACGGCGGCTCAGTTTGCCAAATCACCAGCGCGCGCCAGTTTTGCTCAGCTTCCTTGATCGCCTGCTGCACGCCTTGCAACACATCGATACCAATAGTGTGCATTTTGCTTTTGAAACTAAGTATGGCTATTTGATCTCCGGTATGCCACATCCTGACCACATCAGTTTCAAAGATGGTTTCCCCGTAGGATGCTTGTTCGCCGATCAAACAATCCGGAAACAACTGGCGTTGATATACCGGCAATTTTGAACGTGGTTGCGGTTTTCCGCTTCTCGGTGCAAAAGAGCCTTGCGGCGTATGCACACTTTGCGTGTCACTATCAGCAATCGCCATGACCCATTGTGGCAATGGTGCCTGACTCATGGTCTTTCCAGCGGAGATATCTTCCTGAATCCAATTGGCTATCTGTTTCCAGCCAGCTGCTTGCCAAATCTCAAAGGGACCCTGATTCCAGCCAAATCCCCAACGTACGGCCAAATCCAGATCACGTGCATTATCGGCGATGGATTCCAGTTGCACCGCACAATAATGAAATAAATCTCGAAAAATCGACCACAAGAACTGTGCCTGCGGCTGCGAACTAGTGCGCAAAGCCGCAAACTTTTCAGTCGGGTTGCTATATTTCAGCAAGCGTTTCAGATCCTCATCCACTTCTCCAGCAGATAGACGATAGGCCTGTGTTGGCAAGTCAAACACATAAATTTCATTTTTTTCTTTCTGATATACCCCGCGTTTAACTTTCTCCCCCAGTGCACCCGCCTGAATCAAGCCCTGCAACCAATCCGGCACGGCAAAATACGCGTGCCAGGCATCATCCGGCAACGTATCGCGCATGGTATTGATGACATGCGCCAGCGTATCCAATCCAACCACATCAGCGGTGCGGAATGTGGCGCTTTTGGGGCGCCCAATCAGGGCGCCCGTCAGCGCATCGACCAGGTCAAAACCAAAATCAAACGCCCGGCCATGATGCATGGTGGCCAACAAAGAAAATACACCGATGCGATTGGCGATAAAATTCGGCGTATCTTTGGCACGAATCACGCCTTTGCCCAGATAAGTCACGAGAAATGCTTCCAGATCATCGAGCATGCCCGCATCGCTGGCCTGGCAAGGAATCAATTCGACCAGATGCATATAGCGAGGGGGGTTGAAAAAATGGATACCGCAAAACCGATGACGCAACGCCTCCGGAAAAGCTTCTGCCAATTGATTGATGGATAATCCGGAGGTATTGCTGGCAAAAATCGTATGTTCACCCAGATAAGGAGCAATCTTGGTGTACAAATCACGCTTCCAGTCCATACGCTCAGCAATCGCTTCGATCACCAGATCGCAATCTTTGAGCAATTCCAGATGCTGATCATAATTGGCTGGCAGGATAAAAGTCGCCTTGGCTTTAACCGACAGTGGCGCAGGCTCCTGCTTTTTGAGCTTCTCCACCGCTTTGATCACATTGGCATTGGGATTATTCACTTCCCCCGGCAACTCGAACAGCATTGTTTCGATATTGGCATTCACCAAATGCGCCGCTATCTGCGCCCCCATCACACCAGCCCCGAGTACCGCCGCCTTGCGCACTAAAAAACGTTGCTCACCCAATTTTGCCTCCTGCTTGATCCGGTTATATGGAATAAAACCCAATTCATGCCGACTATGGCTGAAAGAGTACAAGCATGAGTCGCAAAGCGCAAGTTTGTTTGGTTAGCTGAACATGAAGACTGATTAGTTAACCTCAAATTGCCGGCAGCTTGCCAACCATCATGATCGAGCAGAAATCAACTCCAGACAGCCGCAAATTGCTGCGCGTTGAATCCCACCGTCGCGCGCTTTCCGTCGGTAATTAGCGGTCTTTTGATCAAACGGCCATTACCGGCCAGCAAAACGAATATCGCCTGGTCAGATAGTCCAGGCAATTGATCCTTGATTTTCAATTCGCGATATTGCACACCGCTGGTGTTGAAGAGCTTGTTCAAAGGAACGCTGGCACGTTCGACAATGGCAGCCAGCTCTTCTGCGGCCGGTGGGTTTTCAGTGATATCGATAAATTCGTAGCCAATGCCAGCTTGCTGCAGGAATTGCTCTGCCTTGCGGCAAGTACCGCACTGTTTATAGCCATAAAGTTTGAGCATTGATGTGACCCTCGTATTCAGAAATCAGCTACCGGCAGCTTATTCACCACCCTTAGGCCCCCAGAACACCACCCAAGTAGAAAAATCCGGCGAAAAATTCTCAAAGCGATGTTCCACATGGGCCGCCACAAAAAATACCATACCCGGCTCAAACTGATGGCGTTCACCAGCCACGACGAACTCGCCATGACCGGAATGGATAAAATACAGCTCATCCTGATCGTGCGGGGTCTGTATATCCGTCCCCCTGGGCGCATAGACTTCAACCGACATCGAGCCATGCGCGAAAGCTTGCGTAAACGGCTCACCCATCGGCCATTCCGCAGAAGCCTTACCTGGAATTTGCTTCATCAGATCGGATAATGTCGCTTTCAGCATTCGTATCACCTTATATTCTGTTTGAAATATTTTTTGATTACTGGTGAAGTATAAGTGAAGTCAACAACCGACACCAACCGTCATGACACAGCCATTAATTAATAGGCTGTTGCCTTCCAGTCAACAAAGCTAGGCAAACTGAAACAGATTGTTTTTGTGTCATCTGAGTAACCAGCTTCGATTGTCATCGATACAAAATGCATACAACGCCATCAGCGAGTTACTCTAACGCATGCAATCGGCGATCCATCCATAGTTCGATATCTTTCAATATCTCAGTGCGCACAGGTTCTTTTAGAAACAGATGCTGGTGATAATGCAGATTGGGCAACGCCAAGACTTCGTTATCAGAATGATTCTTTAAGGTAGCGCGAGCGAAATCCTCATTGCCCCAGGCTGGGGTAATCGGATCATGCGCAGAATAAACCAGATAATAAGGTATTTTGAATTGATCCATTTTACGGCGAAAACGCACAACTTCTTCTTCAATACCTTTCACGTAGCGCAACAAGCTGCGGCGGACGATCCAATTATCGGCGCGTAAGCGCGTCTTTTCTGCTTCACTATCGGTTAGATAATCCGTCACCCAACCTGGTGAGACTGGCGTCATAAAACTTCGCAAACCCGGCCAGGAAGATACTTCGAATATGCCATCTAATAGGGGCACCGTTATCAATGAGAGTAACTGATTGAATAGTAACAACGGCAAAGGCTCATTCTGCGGGTGCAAAAAATGCGTCTCGGCGTGAAAAGACAGCTTGATCAACGGATTTGCCACCCAACCGCGCCATCCGGGCGGTTCACTGACAGCAAATGCCGGTGCCAGAAAAACAATACCCCGCACGCGCTTGGTCGGATCATCTTCATTCCGAACTTGCATCAAATAAGAAGCGGCAACCAGAGCACCCAGGCTGTGTGAAACAATAAACACAGGCCGTTTCGAATCACTCTGTGCATCGCACAGCGCAATCGTCTGCCTGAGTGCACGATCCAGAGTTTGACGCAGCGGTTCCAGATCATGCAACAATGATTGCGCCAGGAAAGCATCGCCAACCTCCTGTTTGCCTGCACCTGCCGCAAGTGCTTGATCCGCCTGCTGCAGTACCGGGTTGGAAAGGCCGTGCGCGTAGAAATCGAACCCTGCTACAAAAAACTGCCGGGAAAAATAATGCGCCACTTCGCCATAACGCCCGATATGTTCATTCATGCCGTGAACCAGCAATACACAGGCTGGCGCTTTAGCGGGCTCTGGCGGAACAAGCGTCCGCAGAATCAGCGGTACATTACCATCCGATTGAGAAATACTGCTTTCATCCCCCCAGCGAGGATAAGGTTCGCTGACAAACTTCTGATGCACACAACCGGATAACACCACCAATATCAGAAACAGGCTTATCAGAATTCTCGCCCTGCCAAATAAGCAAGCTCCATTTGACGGCGCTTTTCGCCATCGTGGTTCGGCCGGTAACTGCCCATTTAAAAAGAATGTTAGACGGAATGCCAGAATCATCATTAAGGTAAAATTTCCGCCGCTTTGAGTACCACTGCAACACTATCGTTGATCAATTTACTCCGCTCGCCCAATCAATACTTAAAAACACTTGACCCATCCGTTAACCGGCCACTCGGTTGCCGGCACTGTATCTCTCGTCCCAATACCGTCTTGTAAGCAAATTTCGGGCGTTGTTGCCAGGTCAAAAATAATTCCTTCCGACTTTCACCAGAAGCTATTTTGTCATTGGAGCCAGGCACTGCAAAGTGTCCAAGAACATCCCGATAAAACGCTCGCCGTTTCCAGTAATGCACATGGATACCATCCGGCCCAAACCAAACCGGTTCCTGTTCATATAACGTAAAATTCCGGCGCGATGCCAGATCAATCAATCCTTGATACACGGATCGAGCCCGGCTCACGGTTTCACTTCGGGGCAATCGACAGAACGGATAAAAAACATTGCGATAAAACGTGTAACGTCGTTCGGACAGATCTTCAATCGAAGCCATCGGCAGATTAGTCATTACAATCTGCGCAGATTGCATCTGTAATTGCTCAACGCACCATTCCACCTGCCGCAAAATTTGCTCCGGCGCCGATCCAAACAAAATATCATTGCCAATATCCGTCAACAATGCAACCGTCGGACATGGTTCGGCTGTAGCAAGCTGCGACCATAATCCACTCGCAACAATCCCCGGCAGCCCACGCGACAGCACTTGATTAGCCGATCCATACGCACGCCCATGCCCGACAGCCACCAAAATCTCGCTCGGCCCGCCAAACTGTTGCTGCATCAGATGGGTAACTAGGCGTAGAGATAACGTCAGATTGCTGGCACCGAGCAGGATGATGCAGTTTTTGGGCGCCAGTAGCTGAGTATCGTGACGCGTATGATGATTCATTTTGTATTTTTCCAATTGTTTTAGAATTTTTTGCAATCAAGGGAACCAGCAGGTTTTCCCATCGGTTTTAATACTGGCTAAAAAACATTAGGATTTAATAGTACTTTATACTCTTGCCAACTCTGAATATGAGCATGCATTGATCGCATAAGCCCTATGTATGATCTACTTTGACGCTATCCAATCTAACTCAGTATCTTGTGAATTTTATCCTTTTTATCCTCAGCGCCATCTTAATGGCATCTTCTGCTTGGTCGCAAGAACCTAAATCAATGCCAGCGGTCAGCATGGATACCATCAACATCACCGCCACCCGCAGCGAACGCTCTCCGGCGCAGATTCCCAACAGTATCACGCAGATCACGCGCAATCCGCAGCATCACTACCAGCCCGGCGCAACGTTGGATGAGTTCGCGCGCGGTACGCCGGGGGTTTTTTTCCAAAACCAGTTCAACTTTACGCAGGATTTGCGCATTGCGATTCGCGGGTTTGGGGCGCGGTCGCCGTTTGGGGTGCGCGGCATTCAGATGCGCGTCGATGGCATTCCGGCGACGTTGCCGGATGGGCAAACACAGTTGGATTCGATCGACCCTTCGCTGATCGAACGCATGGATATTGTGCGCGGCCCTTCGGCGGCGTTGTACGGCAATGCTTCCGGCGGCATGATCGACATCACCACGCGCGAAGCGCCGCCGGAAAAATTCGTCATCATGCCGCGCCAGGTGTTTGGTCAATATGGCTACCTGAAATCCGAGTTGTTCATGGGCGGGCGCAATGGAAATTTCGGTTACAGCTTGTTTGGCTCGCACTTGCAACAAGACGGCTGGCGCGATCACAGCGCGATGCAAAATACATTTTCACAAGCCAAACTAAATTTCAAAACGAGCGACGATTCGGACTTGATGCTGGTATTCCGCGAATTTTATTCGCCACTGTCCAAAGATCCCGGTGCGTTGACCAGCGCGGAGGGGCAAGCCAATCCCCGGCAAGCTTCGGCACGCAATGTGCAATACAACGCCGGTGAGGAAATCCGCCAGGAGGAAATGGGAGCGCGTTTCCGTCACAGGCTATCTGCTGGCAAAGAATTCAGCGTAACCACACACTTGCTGCATCGTGATTTTCAAAGCCGTCAGGCATTTTTTGACGGTGGCCAGGTGCAGTTTGATCGCTGGGTGGGCGGATTGATGATGCAGTTTGTCAACGATCACATGTTGTTTAACCGGCCCAACCGATTTCTGATCGGAGTCGATTACGGCATACAAAACGATGACCGCCAGCGGTTCAATAACAATTTCGGTGTGCGCAGTGCGTTGAATTTGAGTCAAATCGAACGCGTGCAAAGCACCGGGCCGTTTTTCCGCAATGAATGGAATATCAAAGATAAGTTGGATCTGGTCATCGGTGGCCGCTGGGATTGGCTGAATTATCAAGTCAAGGACCAATTTAAAACCGATGGCAATCAATCCGGCTCGCGCACGGTATCGCAAGCCAGCGGCTCCGCCGGGCTTGTCTATCACCTGACCGAACAGCAGCAGATTTATACGCATGTCGCTTCCGTGTTTGAAGCACCGACCACCACCGAGCTACTCAATAACCCCGCCGGAAGAGGCGGATTCAACCCCAACCTGAATGCACAAACCTCGCTCAGCAACGAACTGGGCTTTCGCGGTAACACGGCTGGATTCCAATACGATACGGCAGTATTTTTCATCCGCACCTGGGATGAGATTACGCCGTTTGAATTGCCCTCATCACCGGGAAGAGCATTTTTCCGCAATGCCGGACAATCGCGCCGGATCGGCGTGGAAACCCGTCTCGCCACGCCAGAGTGGAAAGGGCTGCGTGGCGAAATCAGCTATACCTATTCGGATTTTGAATTCGAGAAATATGTGGTCAACGATGTCAGTCTGAAAGGCAATAGTTTCCCCGGCATTCCCACACATCGTTGGGAAGGATTGGTACGCTATTCGCACCCGTTCGGTTTCTTCGGGCAAGTTCATGTACATCGTGTCGGCGAGTTTTTCGTCAATGATGTCAATACCGCAACCAATCCTGCCTATAATCTCGGGCAGTTATTGGCGGGCTGGGAACTGAAGCGCAATGGAATCGAAGGTTCTGTATTTTTCGGAATCAACAATCTGTTCGATGCGCAATACAACGCCAATACCCGCATTAATGCCGCGCTGGGGCGCTATTATGAACCAGGGCCGCCGCTGAATGTGTTTGGCGGCGTGCGCGTTCGTATTGTGGCGTTCTGAATACCGCATGTATTGAGACCACCCAATAGGAATGGTACACTGACACCGACTGTGTTATGACTCGATACCCCCCCCTATCGCACCTTCCACAAAGGAATTTGACATGATCACCGCCGCACTTTACGACACGAAACCGTATGACCACGAATACTTCGATCACGCCTTGGGCCGCGAGCGCATCGCCTGGCAGTTCCATGAATTCCGCCTCGGTGCACAAACCGCTGTCACCGCCGCTGGGATGCGCGTGGTGTGCATCTCTGTCAGCGACCACGTCGATCGCACCTGTATCGCCGAACTTGCCAAAGGTGGCGTGAAACTCATTGCGCTGCGCTGTGCCGGGTTCAACAACGTCGATCTGAAGGCTGCTCAGGAATTCGGCATCGCCGTCGTGCGCGTACCCGCCTACTCGCCCCACGCCGTCGCGGAACACACCATCGGCCTACTGCTCACGCTCAACCGCCACATCCATCGCGCCTACAATCGCGTTCGTGAACACAATTTCTCACTCAATGGGTTGGTCGGCTTCGATCTCGCTGGCAAGACCGTGGGCATTATTGGCACAGGTAAGATCGGGCGCATCACCGCCCAAATCTTTCGCGGCTTCGATTGCCGCGTCATCGCCCACGACCTCATACCGAACACAGAGTGGGCCGCCCAGCACGGCATTGAATACACCTCCCTACCCGCCTTACTGCAAAACAGCGACATCATTTCCCTGCATCTCCCGCTCATCCCGGAGACTTTCCACTGCTTACACCGCGACACCATCCGGCAAATGAAGCGCGGCGCCTACCTCATCAACACCAGCCGCGGTAAACTCATCGACACCACCGCGCTGCTCGATGCGCTCAAAACAGGCCACCTCGGCGGCGTCGCCCTGGATGTCTACGAGGAAGAAGAAGGTATTTTCTTTGAAGACCATTCCGAGGATCTGTTGCAAGACGACGAACTCAATCTCTTGCTCACTTTCCCCAACGTACTCATTACCTCACACCAGGCGTTTCTGACGCGCGAAGCCCTCGGTGAAATCGCGCGTGTTACCACCGAAAACATCCTCCGATTGGATGCTGGCCAACCACCATTAGACGGAACAGCGCTTTAATCACTGGAAAATCCTGATCGTTTTGCAGCAGCCCACTGACACATATTGAGACCTATCGGCAGTAATGATACATTCACAGCAACCATGACTGCGATCTGTTGGAAGGAAAAAAGCACATGACGCGCGCGCGCCCACTCTTGATATTTCTTGCGCTGATTTCGTTCAGTATCAGCTATTTCTTCTCCGCACGCACGCACGCGCAGCGCATCCAAACGGAATTCGACGTTCGATTGGTCGCCGATCAATTACAATTCCCCTGGGGAATGGCTTTCATGCCCGATGGCAATCTGTTGGTCACTGAGCGCATCGGTCAATTGCGCATCATCACGCCGGATGGCCGCATATCGGAACCTGTCAAAGGCGTTCCCGCTGTATTTACCCAGCAGCAAGGCGGTTTACTGGATGTTGCACTGGATCCTGAATTTTCCAAAAACCACCTGATTTATCTCTCCTATGCTGAACCTGAAGGCAGCAAAGCAGGCACCGCGGTTGCCAAAGCCGAATTAAAAGATGGTCGCTTAGAAAAACTACAAGTCATCTTTCGCCAATCACCCAAAGCGCATGGGGGGGTGCATTTTGGCTCGCGTCTGGCATTTTCGCCTGATGGCAATCTTTTTATCACATTGGGCGATCGCGGCAATCACATGGATGAAGCCCAGCAGTTAAACAATCATTTCGGCAAGATCATCCGTATCCGACCTGATGGTTCGGTGCCTGCTGATAATCCTTTTGTCAAAAATCCGAAGGCAAAACCGGAAATCTGGTCTTATGGTCATCGCAGCGTGCAAGGTGCGGCCATTCATCCTAAAACGGGCGTGCTATGGATTCATGAGCATGGCCCGCGAGGCGGCGATGAAATCAACATTCCTCAAGCGGGCAAAAATTACGGGTGGCCCAAAGCCAGTTATGGCAGTCATTACAGTGGGATTCCCATCAAAGATGAACATGCTGAACAGGATTTTGAAGAACCCATTTATTTTTGGACACCTTCGATCGCTCCTTCCGGCATGATGTTTTATACCGGCGATCAGTTCCCAACATGGCGCGGCAATTTGTTTATCGGCGCATTAGTAGGCCAGCATGTCGTCAGATTATCGGTAGATGACAAAAAAATTCTCGGGGAAGAACAACTGGTAAAGCAGATGGCACGTTTCCGTGATATCGAACAAGGCCCGGATGGTGCATTGTACTTATTGACGGATGAAGACAATGGCAGGCTCTTAAAAATCACACCCAAGCACTGAAATATCCGATTTCGCGCTAAAACCAACACTCATCGTGAGTCGCAACAAATAAGATCCAGGCTCGCCACAAACTACGCTAGAATTAAATGCGTTTTATATAAATCCTGCTGGTCGCCCCCTAATCAAGGCTGGCCAGTCATTTTCTTAAGCAAATCTACTCAAGTAATCATCATCGATGGACACCACTGATCTTAAAAATCCCACGCTTTACATCAATCGCGAGCTGAGTTTGCTTGAGTTTAACCGGCGAGTCATCGAACAGGCTAAAGATGAAAATTTACCCCTACTGGAGAGATTACGTTTTTTATGTATCGCCAGCACCAATTTGGATGAGTTCTTCGAAATCCGCGTGGCCGGTTTAAAACAACAGGTCAAATACGGCTCGACACAAACGGGCCCCGACAATCTGTCGCCCACCGAAGTGCTGACGCGGGTCAGCGAAACCGCGCACCGGTTTGTAGAAGAACAATATAGCGTCTGGAATGACTTGATCATTCCAGCGATGGCCAAGGATAAAATACGATTACTGCGCCGTGCGCAGTGGAAACCCTTGCTCAGCCGCTGGGTACATCGCTACTTTAAGGATGAAGTATTGCCTGTGCTCAGCCCGATTGGCTTGGATCCTGCACACCCTTTTCCCAAAGTACAGAACAAAAACCTCTACTTCATCATATCGCTAGATGGCAAGGATGCCTTTGGTCGGGATTCAGGGCTTGCCATTGTGCAAGCACCGCGTTCATTGCCCAGAGTCATTCCGGTTCCGGCAAAATACAGTGACGGGAGTCATGATTTTGTCATGTTGTCATCAATCATTCATGCGCATGTGAGTGATCTGTTTCCTGGCATGAATGCAACCGGTTGCTATCAATTCAAAGTGACGCGCGACAGTGATTTGTTTATCGACGATGAAGAAATTGACGATCTGCTGCGCGCCCTGGAAGGTGAGCTGCCTTCGCGTCGATTCAGTGATGCCGTGCGCCTGGAAGTTGCAGATAATTGCCCGGACAATCTTAGCAGCTTCTTGTTACAAAAATTCGAATTACAACCAAGTGATCTGTATCAGGTCGCAGGGCCTGTCAATCTGGGGCGCTTGCTCGCGATTTGTGATTTGGTTGATCGGCCGGAATTAAAATTCGCCGGATTCACACCGGAAATACCCAAGCGTTTGCTCAAAAATACCAGTATTTTTGATGCCCTGCACAATGGCGACATCTTACTGCATCATCCGTTTCAATCGTTTGCGCCGGTTATCGACTTTCTGCGGCAGGCTGCGGCCGATCCCAATGTGCTATCGATCAAGCAGACGCTTTATCGTACCGGTGTTAATTCGGCAGTCGTCGAAATATTAAAAATTGCAGCGCGTGCCGGCAAGGAAGTCACCGTGGTCATCGAACTGCGGGCACGATTCGACGAAGAAGCCAATATCGAACTGGCCAGTGAATTACAGCAAGCTGGGGCACATGTGGTATATGGCGTGGTCAATTATAAAACCCATGCCAAAATGATTCTGGTGGTCAGAAGGGAAGGCCGCACTCTACGCCGCTATGTGCATTTGGGAACCGGCAATTATCACGCACGCACCTCGCGGCTATATACTGACTATGGTCTTTTGAGTTGTGACAAGGCTATCGGTGAGGACGTCAATAAGCTTTTCCATCAATTGACTGGCCTGGGTCGCGCCGGCAAACTCAAAAAACTGCTGCAATCGCCCTTCACTTTGCACAAAGGCATCTTAAATCATATCGAAAAAGAAATCAGTGCAGCCAGCCAAGGCAAGAAAGCCTGGATTATTGCCAAGATGAACGCACTGGTCGATCCCGAGATCATCACGGCTTTGTATAAGGCTTCGCAAGCTGGCGTTAAAATCGACTTAATCATCCGTGGAGTGTGCTGCCTGCGTCCAGGTATCAAGGATGTATCGGAAAATATCAGTGTGCGTTCTATTGTAGGACGTTTTCTGGAGCATACTCGGGTATATTATTTCCATAATGGAGGAAACGAACTGGTATTTTGTTCCAGTGCAGATTGGATGACGCGCAATTTGCATTACCGGGTTGAAGTATGTTTCCCGATCGAGGAAAAGCGCACCAGCGACACAGTGATTGAATATGGTTTGTTAAGCTATCTATCAGATAACACTCAGGCATGGATACTACAAAGCGATGGTTCGTATAAACGCTCAAAACCCGGCACGTCGAAGCCGCGCTCAGCGCAACAGTTGTTATTGGAACATTATTGCGATCTGCCCTAGCACAATTTTATTCAAGCTGCTAAAAACCACTTCCCAGATAATGGCGGTGATATTGGACGCTTGTGATGAGTCCAGGAAAAATCAGAAACGGAATAAAGCACAAGTCCATTGCATCATTGATTGACAGCAACGGACTTAATATGCATAGTTAATTTCTGCTGCTCCAACACCTTGTGCATCTGTTCCTTAGGAATTGGAAAGCCGGTTAGATAACCTTGAACCTCATCGCATCCCAGCTTGTACAAGTGTTTGAATTGCTCTTCGGTTTCAACGCCCTCAGCTATCGTCATGAATCCCATGTTTTTCGACATAGCGATCACTCCTGAAACGATATTGTCGTTGCAATTATTCGCCTCGATATCTGTGATGAAAGAACGATCGATTTTAATAAAATCGATTGGAAATTTTTGTAGATACTGCAAGGAAGAATATCCCATACCAAAATCATCCAGTGCAATTTTGATTCCCCGATCATGCAAATGCCCGAGAATCCGAGTTGCATTTTCAATCGATTGCATAATCATGCTTTCAGTAATTTCAAGCACAAGGTTCTCAGCAGGAACCCGATAGTCCTGCAAGTAACCAAGAATCTTCTCCGCCAGATCTGTTTGATGTAACTGCACGCTGGATATATTCACTGAGATTTGTATTTCTGGTGATATTTCCCTGCGCCAAATCGCTAGCTGCCGGATCGCTTCACGCAACACCCAATCGCCTATCTGCACAATCAATCCACTCTGTTCCGCAACATCAATAAAACTCATTGCGGCAAAGATCTCCTTATCCGGGTGATTCCAACGCAACAGTGCTTCAAGCCTGGTTATCATGCCATGCTGCATATTCACTATCGGTTGGTAGAAAATTTCAAACTCAAGGCGCTCAATGGCACGTATAAGACCAGATTCTATTTTGATTTGGGCCAAATACTCGTTATCCATTTTATTGGAATAAAACTGACAAGATCCTTTACCTTGAGATTCCGCATTATGCAAAGCCTGGTCTGCAAAATCTAACAAAGTTTCCGGATTATGCCCATCAATTGGATACATGCTGACGCCAATGGCGCTTTCTGTTTGAATATTGAGATCTTCGATGATCAATGTTTGATTTAAAGCTGCATACACACGATTAATAATCCATGTAATCGATTGATCTCTTTTTAATTCAGAAAGCAATATATAAAAACCATTGTCGTTCTTTCTGGACAAAATCGAATCAAAGTTTGATACGCCAATATCAGAGGATATAGTATCTGTGGTGCGTAGAATACTACTGACTCTATGCGAGATCTCGATGATCAATTTCTCTGCCGCTTCATAGCCCAAAGTACTGTGAATGCGTTTATAGCTGCTCAAAGAAAGAGACAGCACAGCAACATAACTATTTGATCTGGCAGCATATGAAATGGCCGTTTTAAGGCGACTATGCAATTCCATACGATTGGGCAGCCCGGTTGCAGCATCGAAATTCAACCTATGTGCGATTATTTTATGCTGTTTCTCAGTTAGCTGCTCTAATTCTCGAATCTTTGCATGTAGCTGGTGCACATCAGTAATCACGGCATCATTGGAAGCAATCACCATGTCATTTTGATCAGTGGCAGTATTTTCTGTCACAACCACACCCACATTATCCTGAAAAATCTCACGCCAAACAGCAACACGATTACGGCCATTATTTTTGGCAAAATAGAGTGCTTTATCTGCCAAATCGATCATCTCATTAGGATTCTGAACACCATCAGCTAATGTTGAAACGCCTAAACTAATGGTCACCCGCTCAACGCCATAAGCATGGTAGCCGGTAGAATCCATGATATTGATGCGAATCCGTTCCGCGATTCTCAAAACAGCCTCAAGCTCAAGGCGGGGCAATACCAAGCAAAACTCTTCGCCCCCATAACGCCCAACAATATCTGTGTCGCGTAAATTTTCTTTGGTAATCGCGGCAACCAACTTGATAACCTCATCGCCCGTCTGATGCCCGTAGGTATCGTTAATGGATTTAAAACGATCAATATCCAACATAATACAAACCAGATCGGTGCTTTGCTCGCAGGTTTGATTGAACACTTCATTGAAATAAATATTCAACGCTCTGCGATTGTAAAACCCAGTTAACGGATCAATTTCCGCCAATTTCTTTAACTCACTGTTCTGACGGGATATCTCATTACGGGACAACTCAAGTCTTTTTAGCATCATGTCCAACTTGATATTACTGTCTTCGATTTCTGTGACATCATCAAAAGTTACCAGCGCTCCCTTGCATTGATTATTCTCACCTAGGATCGGCGCGCTATTCACCATAAAAACACTTTTGCTGTCATCGCCTGCATTGAAGTTCAATCGAATACGAGTCAGTGTTTTTTTATTCCTGAAGGATTCAATCCAGGGGTACTGCCAATCTTCCTTCAATTGCTCTATGGAAGATTTCTCCCAGCCAAGACTTGATGCTTCCTTACCCATCAAGCTATCAAAGGCTAATCCAAACTTATCGCAAAATGCACTGTTTGCTAATACGATCCGGCCTTGTTCATCGAGAATGAGTATGCCTTCCGTCAAGGTATCAAACGCTGCTTTAACACGCGGCGAGATAACCGCGGAAGAATCCAATTCTTTCAAAGCACGCTTCAGCATCAACAAATAAGCCAAGAAACCTGAGCAGGCGACAAACAGCAGCAATCCCCAAAACGAGTTTTTGACGATATTGGAAAAATCATTGCTATCAAAAGGAGCAAAACTTAATTCAACTGTCCCCCAAGTCTTATTGTCTTGCAAGATAGGCACTTGAATATACGTTAAAGATGGATTTCCAACATCCGGAGTTTGCCAAATAGCTTGGTGATCACCAGCCATTGCATAAAATGTTCCATCACTTTGGCGTATCGCCGCTGAAAGTACTTCTGAATTTTTTTTCACCAACGCATTCAACGCGGCTTCTATCTGGGAAAGATCCTTTTTTTCTGCACCTAATGCATATTGCTCAGCCAGAATCTCGGTTAATTTCTTGCGGTGATCAAGAATAATTTGTGACTTGTCCGGCACAATACCCAGCGATTCTCCAATCAATAAAATACTTAAAGTTAAGACAATTAACCCTATACTGAGTCGAAGGTAAGGTCGCAACGGCAATGTGAGCATATTTAGTCGTTTTTTTATTTGGATAAAAAATTTCCGGCAGAATTTGTATTCTCCCGTCCGACCTTATCGTCACACTTTATGATTTCATGAATATTCTTTGTTGACTTACCAATCACTACAGACAGTGGATCTGCACTTTTGCATGTGGAATTACACTAAATAAATGTTGCGTAGAATTCACACGGAAGAAATCAGATACTTTCAGTCAAAATTCAATTTGATATCTGCGATTTCCAAGAAACTTTGCTCAATACTTAAATCAACCAGTGTCAAAGGATGCTGATCCATCCAGCCGGATGGGAATTTCAGATTAATCCGGTTTTTGTTCACACTGAGCTGCACTTCCGGCAGACTATTGTTGGACCGGCTTCTGTGCAAAACCACCGCCAATCTTAGCAACACACACAAGCGAATAATTGAAATTCTGCGCGATTGGGTAATGGTTTCGAATTCTTCCAGTGGAAATTTCCTGCGGTGACTTCTTACAAGCATCGCCAGCTTGATTTGCTCTTGCTGGGAAAACCCCGCCAGATCGGAATTAGCCATTAAATACGCACCATGCCGATGATACTGATTATGTGCAATTGAAAGCCCGATTTCATGAATTAACGCGCCCCACTGCAATAATTTCAAGTCCGCTTTTTTATCCAGAGCCCAATCAGCTTTTACTTGATGAAAAAATAGCTCAGCCGTTTGCCTGACCTTATTGGCTTGCTCTATATCGACACTGTATCTTTGCGACACATCCAGGATCGTTTTGTCCCTGATGTCCTCATCATGTACCCGACCTATCAGATCGTATAGCAAGCCCTCTCGCAATGCGCCTTCCGATATATTGATCCGATCCAGGCTCAAAGCTTCAAAAACACCACTTAATATCGCCACACCACTGGCAAAGACAGGCTTTCTGCGCTCCGATAAACCCACCAAATTGATGGATTCAGTATCACCGATGGCAATCAAGGTTTCTATCAACCGATTTAACGCCGAGGCTGTGATTCCAGCGTCACACCAGCCTTGTGCCTGCACCACATCACGTATGCTCAGAATCGTGCCCGAAGATCCCAACGCCTGATCCCAGCCCATTTTTTTATATGCTGTCTCGAGAGATTCCAGTTCCTGCATCGCAAACAGTATGGCCTTACGCATCTTTTTGGCTTTAATCTTGCCATCATCAAAGAAACGCTGCCCCATGTTCACGCAGCCCATGTACAAGCTCTCAGTATAGTAGGTATTAAACCCGCAGCCGATAATCAATTCCGTACTACCGCCGCCAATATCAATCACCAGACGCTTACTCGCTTCATCATACAAACTGTGCGCCACTCCGGAATAAATCAGCCGCGCTTCTTCGCGCCCTGCAATGATCTCAATCGGATGCCCCAAGGCGAGATGCGCGCGCGCCAGAAAATCCTCACCATTGCGCGCTTGGCGCAAGGTATTGGTACCAACCGCACGCACATTCAAATGAGGTATTTCCCGGATACGCTGACCAAAGCGTTGCAGGCATTCCAATGCCTGTTGCATCGATTCTTTGGACAGCTCATGTTTATCATTTAAACCTGAAGCCAGTCTGACCATCTCTTTCATGCGATCGATGATTTGCAGCCGACCATCTACCAAATTGGCAACGATCATGTGGAAGCTGTTCGAACCTAAATCGACAGCAGCATAGGATTCATCCATAATGGGTGTCATAAAAGTGATATTAAATTAGCAAGGTTATTAATTTACTGCATATTATGCTAGAGCATCAGTTAATCGTTATGCGTCATGCCAAATCAGATTGGTCTGAGGACAATTTGCCTGATTTCGATCGTCCGCTGACAGCGCGTGGAATCAAAGCCGCTAAACTGATGGGACAATGGCTGTCAAAGCAGCAATATAACATGGACCGGGTCGTATGTTCGCCAGCGCTCAGGGCAAAGCAAACCTGTCAATGGGTCTTACAGGAATTGAGCGTCTCCCAGAAAAACATACTCTGGGAGTCCGCGATCTATGAGGCATCATTGCGTGATTTACTCTCAGTTGTCGATCAATACAGCCAAGGAATCCATACGTTGTTCTTGATTGGTCACAATCCTGGTCTGGATCAATTAACCGACCATCTATCCAAGGATCCGCTACCGCTTAGTCATGCTGGCAAGTTAATGACCACCGGCGCAGTGGCCGTGCTGAATTACGGTGCCGGCCCGATCTCCACCCAATCTCACCATGCAAATCTCAAACACTTGATCAGACCCAAAGAACTCTAACTAATCCAGCAGTTAAGCTGCTGATATTGAGAGCTCTCGCAAAGAATCAGAACCTCTACCACACATTAGGATTTATTTTTGTCTTTGCCTTTCTTTTTATTTTTGTCCTTTTTCTTATCCTTTTTCTTCTTGTCTTTTACTTTTTCCTGTTTCTTGTCATCTTTCTTGCTTTTCTTCTTGTCTTTGACGATCTCAGTTTCTGCCAGCTTCACCGGTGGAATCACGACGGGGATGACTGCAGCAGTCTTCTTAGCCACCGTTTTCTTAATTGTCGTTGGCTCACGACTCACGGTTACGGCCGCAGTCAATGGTTTGACGACCTTGGTGCGCAAAGCAGCAGTAGCTGCCTTCTTGACCGCACGTGCGCGCAGATCGCTAAACCCTGGTATTTTGAGTAATTCCACCAGACTAAGAGCAGCAAGTGCTTCAACAGTTTTGATATTGTGTTCAGATAACAGCTTGATTGTAACGGGGCCGATTCCAGTAACATCAGTTAACTTAACCATGACTAGACTCCTGTTTGCTTGAAAAGCTCATTATATCGATCTGCCAGCTTAATACAACGAACTTCAGGTCTGTCGTATTTCACCCCGCAAACATTTGAGTGAATAGTAGACATCATGATCATCATTTGTCTTGCAAACTGATGATCATGATTTAAGATTAATTTGACACGTACTGCAACAAGAATTAACCGCACACTTAAAAGGTATGCGGTTAATCCAATCCATTCAAGTATCAAACGTGAATGGTATCCGCTACTGCATCGTACTTGAGACTTCCAGCCAATCCAACCAACTGAATATGAAAATCATTTGCCGTAATACTGTGACTGGCATCCAAGTCAATCACGAGATCCGTTCCGGTCCAAGCTATGTTCGTGTTAGCATTGAAAGAACTGGGCAAATTGATATTTGACGCTACCGAACCCAACGATTGTCCATTCACTCTTAATAACGCTTCGATGCCACTTGTAAAATCCAGTGAATCACCCACAGTAAAATCCATTATTTTATCTACTGCTGAGAATTTAATATCTTCGGTATTAAAAGCTGTAGCAGTCCACTTAAACTTGTCGTTACCTCCCTTTCCAGTCATCGTATCATTACCTGCGGCACCAATTAAGGTATTGTTAACGCTGTTACCAGTTAAAGCGTTATTGCGACCGTTCCCAGTACCATTGATGGCAAAAGCCCCCGTCAGAATAAGATTCTCAAGATTGTTACCCAGTGCATAAGTAACACTGCTTTGAACGGTATCCGTACCTGCATTTAGATTTTCTGCAACAGTATCCGTTGTCGTATCAACCACATAAGTATCATTACCCAAACCGCCCACCAGAATATCTTTTCCACCGTTACCATTGAGCGTGTTACTCGCGCCATTTCCAGTCAGAGTATTATTTAAATTATTACCAGAACCATTGATGACAAACGATCCCGTCAGGGTAAGTTTCTCAAGATTGCCACCCAAGGTATAAGAAACACTACTTCGAACAGTATCGATACCCCCAGCCTCTATAATGGTATCCGTAGTGGTATCGATGATGTAAGTATCATCACCAAACCCGCCTTCCAGAGTATCAACCCCGCTTCCACCATCGAGCGTATCAGCACCTGTTGTATCAGCTCCCCAACCCCATCCACCATTCAAATAATCGTTCCCACCACCACCACGCAAAATATCATTATTCTCATCGCCATACAGAGAATCATTGCCTAACCCTCCGTCAAGAATATCGTTACCGTAAGATCCTCCAAGTACATCATTGCCGCCTTCACCAAACAAGGAATCTCCAATATCAGAAATCACAGAACTGGACGCTCCCCAAATCGTATCATCGCCGTCACCACCATTGATGGTATCCGCCCCGCTATCTGCATTAATGGTATTGGCAGCAGCATTTCCTGTAATCACATTATTCAGTTGATTACCAGTTCCATCCATAGCAATTGCACCTAAAAGTACCAGATTCTCAAAATTGCCACCTAACGTATGGCTAATGCTACTCTTAACCGTATCAATACCTGCCTCAAAAGATTCCACGAGGATATCAGTTGTCGTATCAATGAGATAAGTATCATTACCGCTACCACCTTCAAGCGTATCAATTCCCGCATTACCTTCCAGCGTGTCATCTCCATTCCACCCTTTCAAGGTATCATTTCCATTTCCACCACTATAGGTTTCATTACCGGACCCACCAAAGATATAATCGTCGCCATCTTCCCCATAATAAGCATCATTGCCGCCTGTGGTTGTGTCGACAAAATCATTGCCTGCTCCCAGATACAGCGTATCGTCACCCGCTCCGCTATCTGCAATGTCATCACCGTCTCCACCGTATATAATGTCATTGCCATTACCGCCATTCAGTGTGTCACTTCCTCCGGCTCCCTTAAGGGTATCATTACCATCATCGCCATTATAAATTTCAGCATTATCTCCCCCCCATACGGTGTCATCACCTGTTCCAGCGTAGTAGATATCATTGCCACCTCCGCCACTGATCGAATCATTACCCGCTCCTCCCCAAATTGTGTTGTTAGCAGCATTGCCGATAATTGTGTCATTCCCTACCCCTCCTTTGGCATTCTCAATCAATGATCGCGCATCGCCGTTGTATTGCAACGCATTAAACACTTCCCCACGGGAATAATTTCCTCCTCCGAGATAAGCAGCTTGGAAATTGCCGGCAGTATCCACATCAGTCCACCCTCCGGGTGTCAGATCAATGGATAAATTGGTGGTGTAATTGGAGAAATCATAAGTATCAATTCCGTTGCCATCCCAGATGGTACGAAAAATGTCATTAGTATATGGCGTTCCTTGTCCAATCCCATTCACAAACATTTCACCTGTCGTCGTTGAAAAGGTGTAGTTGGTATCAGCTTCATTGTAACCAAACCAAGCACCATACATGTGCTGAATCGCCGCAATGTCGTACATCATCAGCGTTTGAGCATAACCACCTGCTTCGTTCGAATAGCCTGTCAGTGGCCCACCGATATAGGATCGATAGGTCATGATCGAGAATTCCATTGAGTCACGATCAGCATTCATGGCAACGTTATTCACTCCACCCAGTTCATGCCCATGTTTCAACCCGAGCGCATGACCTAATTCATGCCCGATCGTATGGTATGCGTAAGTACCGATAATGGGATTATTGTAAGTACCTCCATTGTTGACCCAAATATCGCCTGCCTCCACCGAGCCGCCAGGGTAATAACCGTAGGCAGTTCCAGGGTCACTGGACATGGCCATACGGATTGTGGCATCCCGATCGCTGGCACCAGTCAGGTCATTCGGGGATAGCATGGAAACATTGAAGTATTCACCTGCTGTAGCAATCCAGTCCCTTGCAGCCACTTGTTGCGTCGCATTAAACATCTGAAAACTAGCGTCATGTATCGCTGCTTGAGAATAGCCAGCCTCATAGTCAGTGTAATCAAATGCGATAGGAAATACAGTCCATCTAAAATCGAATGTATCTGTAAAACTGTAACTTACCGACGTCGATGCCCACTGTGTGCCAATTAAAAGTCCATCGATATTGTTGTCACCTTTTGCCGCTGTGGAATTAGTAGCCGTAGCACCACCAAAAGCATCTCCTTTTGCACTCGTCGGTGCAGGTTGATCATGCGGTTGAATCTGATCACCTGCCAAAACAGCCTGATCAGAAGATTTCAGCCCGCCATTCTGGTTCGAATTAGTGAGCTGATTAATCCATTCCGTTCGGGATGCATGGAGTGAATCGTCAATCGAGACCACATCAGGAGATCTCCCTACTTGGTTTAGCCAATCTTGCTGAGTTATAGAGCCCACTCTATAGGTATTTGCGGGAATATTTAGAGAACCAGCAGACGAATCTATCGCAATGCTTCGCTCTAAACCAGGATTAGTAACCAAAGTTTGATCATTTGTTTTCATTTCTGAATCTCCGAGGTAAATTTATAAAAACCGCGTTGAAAATATCAAGAAAACCCTGATTAAATACTTCGACAATCCCAGAGAAAGCACCGAAGTAGTAACTACTTATGCTTTACCAAACCGTAAACGCAATCAATTTGCTCAGAGGCTTTCCAACATTAATTTATTGCTTAGCGCTAAATCATCACTAGTTTGCACATATTCAATGCGCAGGGTAGTTGCGCCGCTGAGAAGTATTATCGATGCCTGAACATTTGAATGGCTGTGAGATTTGTCACACAACGATCTATTTATGGAGTTGAGCTCTATTGGCTTAGGGAAACGCTGATTAATTCGGCGAACGAGATGAAGCACGAGGCGCACGGAACACAGCAACCGAGACATATCAACATGATAGGCGAGGGAGCGAGTACCGCGCAACAAAGTGATTCGCTCGTACAGTCAATTAATCAGCGTTTCCTTAGGTCAGGATTTATTCTTGAGTCGGTCTTTAAGGTCGGCAAACGGATTAAACGTGGCAATTGTGTCAGTTTTTCCACTATCCACACGCCCCATGGAGTCTTTCAGCTTGGAGTGTTCATTTTCATGACAGTAGGTGCACAGTAATTCCCAGTTACTGCCATCGGGAGGATTATCATCGTGATTACTGTTTTTGTGATGCACTTCGAGTAATTGTAAATTTTTGTGATCAAATGTACGCGCACAGCGGCCGCATACCCAGGGAAACAATTTGAGCGCCTGCTCCCGATAGCCTTGCGCGCGCTTTTCGGCATTCTGCCGCGCTTGCAGAACTACTTTATCCAGTTTACTGGTGTCTTTTGCCATTGATTTGCTCCCACACAACGATGGTCAAGTTAATAAATGAATGCTCCTAATGTCCTGCATACAGCCTCTCGACTTCCCGTGCATATTTCTCCAGCACTTTAGCGCGCTTCAATTTCAGCGTCGGAGTCAACAAGCCATTTTCAACACTCCAAGACTCCTGAATCAACGCAACGCGGCGGATTTTCGCATACCCTGGGAATTCACTGGTTTGCTCAGTAATCTTATCCAATAAAATTTCCTCAATTTGCTGTCGCTGTTGATCGGTATTCAGGCTGGCATCCAAACCATACTGAGAAACAACATTTTGCCAATGGGCTGCATTCAGAACCACCATAACGCTTAAATAAGAACGCGCTTCGCCGATCAGCATCGCTTGTTCAAACAGCGGATCGCGCAATATGGCAGCCTCCATATCAGCCGGAGGGATCTTTTCACCGGTCGACAACACAATGATTTCTTTCAATCTTCCGGTTATCGTGACATGTCCCTGTGCATCGATGGATGCGATATCCCCTGAATTCAACCAGCCATCCGACGAAATGATAGCTGCCGTTGCTGCTGGATTATTCCAGTACCCCAGCATCACATTGGGTCCACGTATCAGCAATGCATTACTTTCACCCAGTTTGACCTCCACACCGGGGACAGGCAAGCCCACACTGGCCGGAGCATTATCTTGCAGCCGATTGGCGCAGGCCACCGGACTGCTCTCAGTCATTCCATAGCCTTGCAGAATGGGCAATCCCAAGCCAATAAAAATGCGTGAAACTTCCGCCGATAACGCAGCACCGCCACTCATTACAAAACGCAACCGCCCGCCCAGCCGGTTAATCACTTTGCGTGCAACCAACTTCTCCAGCAACGGCCACAAACAATGCGATAATTGCCAACCTCCTCTGCCCTGCTGGTGTTCAAAACGGCCATAGCCCACATCGACCGCGAATTTAAACAACCAGCGTGCGAAACCAGAGCCTTCCGCCAATTTTGCGCGTATGCCGGCATACACTCTTTCATAAATACGCGGCACGGAAATCATTAACGTTGGCCGGATGATCGACAAATCTTCCTGTAATTGCGGAATTGAGCGTGCATACGCAATCGTGGCGCCACTCATCATCGGCACATAGTAACCGGATGTACGCTCAAAGGTATGTGACAACGGCAAAAAAGACAGCAGCAAATCATCCGGCAATACCGGTATCACCTGCAAGCAGCTATGTGCATTGGACAAAATATTGTAATGACTGAGCATCACGCCTTTGGGCCGACCTGAAGTACCTGAGGTATAAATGATGGTTGCAAGACTGTGTGGATCGTTGGGAAAGTGCTTCACTTCGCTGGCGTGGGCTGGCAACCAATCCCTGATGCCGACAACTCGCGTGCAGTCATTGGGATCCATGCAGCTTTGCTCAAAAGACCGGAGAATAACTACTCGCTTCACCCCTGTTATCTGATCACCAATGGCAAGAAATTCTTTCCATTGGTGAGGGTTATCCAGCAACAACACTTTAGCACCTGCATCATTGATGACATAAGCCGCATTTTCAACACGATCATCGGTATACAGTGGCACGACAACCAAGCCAAGCCCTAATGCCGCCTGCTCAAACATGACCCATTCCGGGCAATTTTTCATCATCACAGCCACGCGATCACCGGGGACAAGGGCTTCTTGCGTCAAGGCTGCCTGCCAACGGGCAATCGATTGATTCATCTGCGCCCAGGTATAACTACTCCATTGCTCGCTGATCAGATTGAAATAACGATAAGCTATTTTTTCCGGGGAACGTTTCACTCGTTCATTAAACAAACCATCCAGCGTTTTTGCCTGCTCTACCGGAATAAAATCGGTTTTTCCATCTTGCGCAGTTTGCATAATTTTTCCTTTTACACAGACACTCGAGTTACGCATGCTCTCGTCACCCGAATCTCCCGTGCAGAGTCTGATCAATCCTTACTTTCAATCACTGTCTGAATACTTTGGTGAGTTTGCGTACTACCGGAAACATCCTCAATCTCTCTCAAGTTCTGTGCTTCGAAAGCACTTTCCTGGCGCTCATTGCGTTGAGCACTTGCGGCATCCATACTGCTTGCCGTGCTGTCCATACTGTCAGATGCACTCGTCACGCTGGCGATGTGACTGGTTACCGGCTGAGTCGCTGCCCGAGAAACGGTTGTTTTGATTTCCGGGCCAAAATCAGCAGGAAAATCATCCACTTTAATCACTCGACTGCGCAGATCTTTCAGCTTGTTCAGCAAATCGGCTTCTGCTTCAGTAATGATCTTGAGCTGCAATGCCTGTGCAATTTTTTCATCACCTCTGGCCGTGATTTGACGTGACTTGGTAGCTTCCCGCAATTTAGCTTCAATGGGCGCGCATTCGATCACGCACTGCAAAGCTTGCTCCAGCTCCGCCAAGGGTTCATGGTCCGCAGACGGCACATAAATGCCAGCTGTCAACCGGTCACGCACGGCGCCCGGTTCCATGATCAACTGGGCGATCTGATGCGCCAGTGCATCAGCCGGTGGTTTACAGCGCTTACCAAGCGGAAACACCAATCCTCTCAGCAACCAGGAAAATGCAACCGGGCCCGGGAAGTTACTCAGAAATTCATCAAACGCCTGTTGCAGGCGATATAAGGCATCCTGCATCGACCAATGCAACAAAGGCAGATCAGATTCAGGCCGGCCATCTTCTTCAAAGCGTTTCAATGTCGCCGAGCACAGATACAGCATGCTCAGCATGTCACCCAAACGAGCAGACAGTCTTTCCTTGCGTTTCAGCGAACCGCCCAGAACCATCAATCCGATGTCTGCAATACAGGCAAAACTAGCGGAAAACCGCGTCAGTTGCCGATAATAGCCGACTGTTTCCGGCGCACAGTTATCAGGCGCGTTGTGTTCGATGTGTTGCCCCAATAGTCCGTAAATCAAACTATTGAGGGTATTGCGCGCAATGAACAGCGCATGTCCGGTAATCGCTTCATCAAACGTCAGCGATGCGCGCTGCTCATTTTTGTCATGTGCGGCAATGATTTCTTGTAATAAAAAAGGATGGCAGCGAATCGCACCCTGGCCGAAAATGATCATATTGCGCGTCAAAATGTTCGCACCTTCAACTGTGATGCTGACCGGTATGTGCTGATAAGTACGTCCCAGATAATTTCTTGGGCCAATACAAATGCCCTTGCCGCCATGGATATCCATCGCGTCATTAACTGCCTGGCGCCCCCGTTCGGTCAGATGGTATTTGACAATCGCCGAGACGACAGAAGGTTTTTCGCCCAGATCAACCGCGCCGGCTGTCATCACCCGTGCAGCATCCATCATGTAAGTATTGCCACCGATTCGCGCCAGCGCTTCTTCGATACCTTCAAAATAGCCAATCGGCGTTTTGAATTGCGTGCGCACCCGGCTGTAAGCGCCGCTGGTACGCGCCGCCAGTTTGGCGGCTCCCACGCTGGTGGCTGGCAAGGAAATGGCTCGCCCTGCCGCCAGACAATTCATCAGCATGCGCCAACCTTGCCCGATCCCTTCTTGCCCGCCAATCACCCAATCCA
>JAGOKN010000086.1 GCA_017994575.1 Nitrosomonas sp. | reverse complement strand
TATCAATGGCCACCTCATCAAAACCGATGCGATTCACCCCTTTTCCTGTCACTTCATCGTAACTGATGGTTTTAATATCCAGATGGCGCAATGCCATACTGTCCATGTTATGCGGGCGATGCGATTCCAGAACATAAGACTGAAGCAGTGTATCGTGCGCTATCCCATTCAACGCTATTCCATGGTTAGCAAAGACATGCTTATCGTATTTTAGATTCTGCCCTAACTTTGGTTTTTCTGCATTTTCCAACCAAGGTTTGAGCCTATTTAATACCCAATCAATCGAAAGTTGCGCGGGCACACCAGTATAGTTATGCATGAGCGGAAGGTAAGCAGCCTGCTGGCTCTCAATACAGAATGAGATTCCCACCAACTTTGCTTGCATAGGACTCAAACTGGTCGTTTCAGTATCCACTGACACCAACTGTGCCGCATTCAGTCGACGGATCCATGCATCGAAACCAGCCTCAGTGTCTATCGTCTGGTAAGTACCTGCGTGCATCTGAGCGGCCGGATGATTGGTTGAATCCATGATCAGATTCGCTTGGTTATGCGCAGAATTAATGGCTTCAGATGAATCCCGATCGATTTGCTGACGCAATTCGCGCAGCGATGCTTTCATATCCAGCTGCTCATATAGCTGGATCAGTTGCTCTATATCCTGAGGCTTCAGTTCAAGCTCAGTCAGCTTGATGGGCAAATCCACATCACACTTAATCGTAATCAATTGGCGCGACATATCAAACCAATCTAGCGCTTTGCGTAAATTATCACCAACGACCCCTTTAATTTCATCGGCATGAGCAATGAGATTATCCAATGACCCATACTGGATGAGCCATTTTACAGCCGTCTTAGGTCCTACTTTTTCCACGCCAGGCACATTGTCCACGGTATCACCCACCAGCATCAGATAATCCAGCATACGCTCAGGCGGCACACCGAATTTTGCCAGTACGCTGGCTTTATCCATCACTTCATTACTCATGGTATTTACCAGCGTTATCTGTGGATTCACCAGTTGAGTAATATCTTTATCGCCCGTGGAAATAATACAACGCATATTTTGCTGTTCTGCTTGTCTTGCCAGTGTACCGATCACATCGTCAGCTTCCACGCCATCAACAATTAGCATCGGCCAACCCATGGCGCGAATACACGCGTGCAATGGTTCAATCTGAACTGCCAGATCCGGCGGCATTGATGGTCTATGTGCTTTATAGTCAGGATAAAGCTCATCCCGAAAAGTTTTACCTTTTGCATCAAACACACACGCGCTATAATCAGCCTGATAATCCTTGTGCAAACGCCGGAGCATATTGAGCACTCCATGGATTGCACCTGTCGGTTCATTTTTTCGATTGCGCAAATCCGGTAATGCATGGAATGCACGATATAAATAAGATGAGCCATCAACCAGCAACAATGTTTTCATTTATAAATTTCCTATGAGCCTACGAAATCAACCGACCACCTACTCAGCACTGAATAAACCCTGGTCAGCAAAAGAGTCATGGCGCTTATTTGGAATTATGGCAGAGTTTGTGGAAGGAACGGAGCGACTTGACGCCATTCAACCTGCTGTCAGCATTTTTGGCAGCGCACGCACCAACCCGAACAGCCCTCACTACCAATTAGCCGAGCAAATTGCCAAACAGCTTTCGGATGCCGGCTTCGCGGTAATCTCGGGTGGAGGCCCTGGCATCATGGAAGCAGCCAATAAAGGGGCTTATTCTGGTAAATCACCCAGTGTTGGCTTGAACATCCAATTGCCGCACGAACAGCATCGCAATGCTTATCAAGACATTAGTCAAACATTCAATCATTTCTTTGCACGCAAATACATGTTTGTGAAGTTTGCAACCGCTTATGTAGTCTTACCAGGGGGGTTTGGAACACTTGACGAATTAATGGAGGCGCTCACCTTGGTGCAAACCGGAAAAACCCGCAAAATGCCCATCATTCTGGTTTATTCAGAATTCTGGCGCGGTTTGTTGGATTGGTTCCAACAAGCATTAATTTCGGAAGGTTTCATTTCATCAGAAGATATGAATCTCATTCAAGTCATCGATGAACCAAGCCAGATTGTCAACGCCATCTTCCAATATTATGAAACCAGCGGATTTGAACCCACCGCCGCAGAAAGAGAAATTCAGCTCAATCTTTAACCATCCTCTACGATTTTAGGTAGAATACAAAATGATCCTGACCCACCGGGAACCGATATGTACCGACTTATTTTAATCATGCTGTTAAGTGCCGTGATACCTACCCTGGCGCAAACTGAACAGCCAACGAAATCTGAACAATCCAAAAAAACCACACAGCCGGATAATTTGATTCCATTACCTGAAATTCCTGATTTACCTGACACCGATTCGCCGCCGCTTCTGCCTGAAATCGAACCTGATCCTGAACTAGAAACACAAGTGACCATTATCAAGCGAGGAGAAGACACCATTGAAGAACATCGTGTCAGAGGTGAACTACTCATGATCAAAGTGATTCCACGCATCGGCCCCCCTTATTATCTTAAGAAGAATACCGGCAGAGGATCACACACCCACGCAGGCGAGGGAGGTATTGATGTCAGCCCGCCAATGTGGCAACTCTTGAAATTTTAATAAAATGAAAGAAATTTAACTTCATGATATTCACCAACTATTGTTTAATTCTTGTCGCTTCATCCCACTAACCCATGTCTGTTTTTACGCCTGTTACTGATAGCCAACTCGCAGTTTGGTTAAAAAATTATGCACTGGGTCAACTCATCAATCTGCAGGGTATCTCTTCAGGAATCGAAAATACCAATTACTTTGTCACAACAACGCAAGGTAAATTTGTTTTAACCCTGTTTGAAAAATTAACACCCCATGAATTGCCTTATTACCTGAATCTGATGTCGCATTTATCACGCCATAATATACCCTGCCCCGCCCCTATTCCGGGGCTGGATCATGCGCTTTTTGGAGAACTGAATGGCAAGCCGGCCACCATCGTTACCTGCTTGCCCGGGCATTCATTGATACACCCGAGCGCAGAAGAGTGTGCAGAAGTCGGAAGAGTACTGGCCAATTTGCACATATCCGGCCAATCTTATCCCGGTAAAATGGAGAATCCGAGAGGACTAAAATGGTGGCAAGCTAAAGCGCCTGAAATTGCACCATTTTTGTCAGCTGATGAAGAATCTTTATTGAAAGATGAATTAAATTTTCAATTATCACAACAACTTGTCGCGTTACCGAGTGGCGTCATTCATGCGGATCTGTTTCGCGACAATATTCTGTTTACTGACCGCGCAATTGGTGGCGTCATCGACTTCTATTTTGCTTGCAACGATGTCTTGTTATACGACTTGGCGATCGTTGCCAATGACTGGTGCATGACTGAAGATAAAGCATTGGATCCGACTCGCACACGTTCTCTGGTTGAAGCCTACCATACCATCCGACCGCTATCTTCGATCGAACAGGATGCCTGGCCTGTCATGCTGCGTGCGGGCGCCCTGCGTTTCTGGATTTCCAGGCTATACGACTATCACTTGCCGCGCCCAGGAGAGCTGACTCACGCAAAAGATCCCACTCATTTCAGAGAAATTTTGAAACATCATGTCGCAGACTCGGCCAGACTCAGACAACTCTGGATTTAGAAAATCATAAACACTGTCTCACTGAATTTAACTGGAGAAACACAATGGAAATTCATCAAGTTAACGCAAAACAGGGACTGCAATGGATCTTAAGTGGCTTCTATCTGTTCAGAAAAGCCGCAATGGCCTGGATATTAGTGTGTTTTACCTTGATTTTGATTGCCATGTCCATGTCATTCATTCCATTAGTTGGAAAATTCATTTTTACGCTGGTCTCACCAGCATTTTTGGCTGGCATCATGATAGGCTGCAAAGACATGGAGAAAGGCAAACAACTGGAGGCCGCTCACTTGCTGGCTGCTTTTAGAACCCATGCCGTCCCACTCATTACTATTGGCGGCATCTACTTGATTGGACAAGTGCTCATCGTTGGTCTGGTCATGCTGATCGGTGGATCTGCAATGACAGATATGTTGCTATATGGAAAAAGAGTGGATGAAAGCGAATTGATGGGCGTGATGAGCAGTATGTTAACGTCTTCACTGATTGCATTAACACTATCTATTCCGTTGATGATGGCTTCCTGGTTTTCTCCCCTACTCGTCGTCTTTCACAATGTTCCACCGATTGTAGCGATGGAAAAAAGCTTCTTTGCATGCTTGAGAAATTTTATTCCGTTCCAGGTGTACGGCGTCACCCTCATTATTCTTACAATTCTGAGTGCGATACCTTATGGAGCGGGCCTTATCATCTTCATTCCCACAATGTTTGCTTCCATTTACGTGAGTTATAAAGATATTTTTCTGGCAGAACCCATTCGGTTTAACAGCAACCCTTTTGAACAGAACCATCAGAATGCAAGCTGGGCGGATACTGATCAAGAATCCCTAAAACATGATTCTGAGGCAAAACCCGGATTAAATGACACAGACAATTCACCAAACAAATCAGACGAATTAGTTCAGTGCGCTCAATGCCATTCATTCATCCCAAGGAATGAAGCCATTCAAGACGAGGAGCGCTTCTTCTGCAGCAATGAACATCGGGAACAGCATCAGACTGCCGAAAACTCGGCAAATAAGCAGTAATCTAAGGAAACGCTGATTAATTCGGCGAACGAGATGAAGCACGAGGCGCACGGAACGCAGCAACCGAGACATATCAGCATGATAGGCGAGGAGCGAGTACCGCGCAACGAAGTGATTCGCTCGTACAGTCAATTAATCAGCGTTTCCCTAAAGCTTGTTGCGCTTGTAGTTAATGGCAACATGAAGTAAATCACATTCAAGATCACTGAATTTTGAGTAATTTTTCCTAAACTTCCGATCATGCAGTTAAGTGTACTATCTCAGATATTGAGTTAGTACACCTGAGCTGTAGTAATCTCGGAGTTGACTCTAATCATACGAGATTGATCCCCCCACGCTTAAAACAGTGGAATCATGTATTTCTTTCATTATTAGTGGCTTTCTCCCTATATCTGCTGCCATATTACACTCTAGCAGATCGAATGAACAAGACAGACCGGCAGAATGTTTCAATCCTGCTACAATAATTGATCTTGTAATACTACCGATCCAATTCCTACTAAACTAAACGGTTAACTACGCTTATGAAAAATCAACTGGAGAGTAATGTCATACGGCGCGTGATGGTGGGCACCGATCGTTCCGAAACAGCCGACCAGGCCGTCCACTGGGCCGCCGGGTTTGCCGACCGCTACGACGCAGAGCTGTTTGTGGTACAAGTGGTGGTGCCGCAGTATCCGTCTGCCACAGAATTCGGCGAAGCCGAACGCACACGCGCGGCTGTCACCAACAATGACTTGACACACTTCGCACAACAGATTGCGGGAGAGCGTGGTCATGCTTTGGTCGTTATTGATGCCGATCCTGCATTGTCGATCGTTCGTGCCGCTGCGCAAGAGGCGATCGATGTTCTGGTGGTCGGCAATTTTGGCATGGCGGGACGAAAGGAGTTTTTGCTCGGCAATGTACCGAATCGTATCAGTCACAACGCTCATTGCACCGTGATTATCGTGAACACCCTGTCATCAGCTGATGCGTCTGTTTCGGATTCGGTGCGAGCGCATCATCTATCCAAGGGCGAAGTTCCCCCACCTGAGCCCCGATTGATGGCGCGTGCGACGCATATCGCAGCCGTGATGGCAAAACATGGTCTCAAAGAGTTGTTCGGCCAATCCGATGAGCCGGATGTGTCCATCCGCCGCCGGCAGGCTAAGCGCTTGCGTGCTGCTTTGGAAGAGTTGGGTCCGATATTCTCGAAACTCGGGCAAGTATTGTCAACTCGCCCGGACCTCCTTCCGGTAGAGTATATTGAGGAACTTACCCTGTTGCAGAGCCACATGCCGCCCATGGCTGAGAGTGAAGTCGTTCGGGTTTCGGAGCAGGAATTGGGCGTGCCGTGGGAAGATGTATTCAAGTCGATCGACCCCAAACCACTCGCTGCCGGCACAATTGCTCAGGTCCATCGTGCGACGCTTGAGAACGGTGATCGAGTCGTGATCAAGGTCCAACGGTCCACCGCCCGTGCCGATATCGAACAAGATCTCGCTCTGCTCAAGGTGTTTGCGGAGAAAGTCGGCAAGCGTCCTGCACTCAATCAGGTGATTGATATCGAGGCTGTATTCAAACACCTCTCCAACTCACTCCATCGTGAACTCGACTTCCGTCAGGAGGCCGACAACATCGAGCGGATGCGGACGGTGCTTGCAGACTATGACCACCTTGCCGTGCCCAGCATACATAGAGAGTTGTCTACATCCCGATTGTTGGTGATGGAAGAAATCCAAGGCATACCAATCAAACAGGCACCGATTGGTCCGGAGCGCACCCAGGCCGCTCGTCAACTGTTGGAGAGCTACTACAAACAAATCATTGTCGATGGTTTCTTTCATGCCGATCCCCATCCAGGTAATCTGATGTGGTGGAAGGACCACATCTATTTTCTCGATTTCGGAATGGTCGGCGCAGTAGGAGCCGACCTTCGTGAGCATCTCCTGTTAATGTTAATGGCCTTATGGCAGGAAGATGCCGGATTTCTCACCGATATCACATTGATGATGGCGAACACCACCAATAGCGGCGATATCGACGTGGCCCGATTCCAGAGCGAGATCGGGGAAGTAATGGCAAAATATCGCACCGCCTCGCTTGCCGAGATGCAGATCGGGCCGCTTCTGCAGGAAATGAGTGCGGTCTCGTTACGGCACAAGGTGCCGCTACCGGATTCGCTCACGCTTGCCATCAAGGCACTTGCGCAGGTACAGTTGGCGACTGCCGAGCTCGATCCAACACTCGATCCTTACGACGTAGCAGGCAAGTACTTGACGCGTTTGATGGTCAAACGCATGGGCGCCGCACTGAATCCAAAGACATTGATGTATCAATCGCAGAAGTTCGGAGTACGGGCTCTGCGCATGGTCGAGGCGATCGAAAGCCTTGTTGGTGTCCGTCCTGGCGGTCCAAAGCTTGCGGTGAATTTTCGGGCCAATTCGCTCGAAGATATCGTGCGCCACACGGGACGGCGGTTGACACTCGGTTTGATCGCTGCGGCAAGTGTTCTAGCCAGCGGATTCACGGCTACGTCGACGGTTGTTGCCGAGTGGGTACCGATAACATTCGGAGTTGTCGCAGGTCTGTTGATCCTTGATCTGGTTATCACTTTGCTACGGGGGCGTTGAAGATAAAAATGGTTACGATGCAGAGTGATTCAGCGTCGAAGATTTTATGCCACTGCGCTTGATCGAACGTAATAAAATTTTCTCGACCAGGTAGGCAATGACCAGCAGCCATATTTATCAGCTGCCGTTCCATTTCTCGAGTAAAAGAGCCTTTAGGGAGTATTCGTGGAAGCGCTGTTCATCATCAGTCTATTATCGATTGAAGGATTACTCCGCAATGAGTAACTTTCTACGCTTAACGCGGTTAGTTCTACCCATGGCGGGCCGAAATGCCCACCGCCGACGTTGCCCATGACGAATGATCGTGTATCAGTATGGCTGGATAGTCTTAATCTCGGTATATATCGCGAGTCGTTTGAGCACAACGCGATCACCTGGGATGTCCTGTCCGAGCTGAATGAGGGCGATCTGGAGGCACTGGGTGTCTTGTTGGGACATCGGAAAAAACTCTTGCGCGCGATCGCTCAATTACCACAGAGCGCTGAAGTTACGGACCCGGGATCTATACCCGTCGGCGCCATTCCGAAAGAGCAGCCATCTTCTCCCGAACAGGATCAAGCAGGACGTCGCCAGTTGACGGTGATGTTTTGTGATCTTGTGGATTCGACCGCATTGTCGCGCCAGCTGGATCCTGAAGACCTTCAGGATGTGATCCGGCAGTTTTTAGATGCCTGTAGCCAAGCGATTGGCCGGCTCAATGGCTATATCGCGAAATACATGGGGGATGGGATGTTGATCTATTTCGGGTACCCTCACGCCCACGAAAATGATGCGGAACGAGCGGTACATGCCGGATTGGCTATTCTGGATACGGTGAGGGCGCTTAATCTGGACAATCCCCACCCACAGTTTGATATTGCCGCGCGAATCGGGATCGCTACCGGTCAAGTTGTCGTCGGCGAACTCATGGGACAGGGTACCGCCCAGGAACGGACAGTGTTCGGTGAAACTCCAAATCTCGCCGCCCGCCTCCAAGCACTGGCTAAACCCGATCAATTTATCATTGATCCGGCGACGAAACGGCTTGTCGGAAATGAATTCGAATTCCTGGATCTTGGCGTCTTTTCGCTGAAAGGGTTTGACACCCCTGTCCAGGCTTGGCAGGTTCTGAACATCAGGCTGTCAGTCAGCCGTTTTGAGTCCTATCGATCCAGTCACTTAGCCAAATTCGTAGGTAGAGAACAGGAGATCTCACTCCTGTTGGGTCGCTGGCGCGAGGCCCTCGGCGGTGAAGGACAGGTCGTGCTCCTATACGGTGAGGCCGGCATCGGCAAATCGAGAATCGCCCGTAGTTTGTGTGATCGCCTAGCAGATGAACGGTACCAGACGATTCAATTTCAATGTTCACCGTACCATGCCAATACGGCGCTCTATCCGGCGATCAATTTTCTGCGGCAGGCAGCGGGACTCGCAAGTCAGGACAGTGCCCAGGTACAACTGAACAAGCTCGATGCACTGGCTATCAAAAGCGGAATCGACAACCAGGAAACGGTTTCATTGCTGGCGGATCTGCTTTCGATCCAGGGAGATCATCGGTACCCGCCGCTCAATGTGTCATCCGAAAAACGCAAGGACATGACGCTGGAAGCACTCGTGCACTATCTACAAAGGCTGGCCGATCGCTGCCCACTGTTGTTTACTGTGGAAGATGCCCATTGGCTTGATCCAACAACGCTGGAACTCATGACGCGAATCATTGGTCGCATCCGGCAGATGCGCGTGTTGTTGTTGATCACATCTCGACCCGAATTCAAACCGGTGTGGGCGGAATATAGTCACGTGACGTCCTTGACGCTCAGTCGATTGCCACGTCGGCAGAGTGCCGAACTCGTTGCGACGATGACAGGCGGAAAAGTGCTTCCGCCCGAGGTGCAGCAGGAGATTTTGGCAAAGGCCGATGGCATACCCCTCTATATCGAAACGTTGACGGAAAATGTACTTGGATGCGGGCTGATGACTGAGGGAAGCGATGCATTTACCTTGAAGGGCCCACTAAAGGGATTGCCCATTCCAGACAGCCTGCAAGCGTTGCTTATGGAACGGGTGGACCGGTTGGGGTCGGCCAAGGAAATTGTTCAAACCGGTGCAGCAATAGGGCGTGAATTCACCTACGAGTTGCTACAAGCCGCTGTCGAAGTGCCGGACAGCGAATTGAAGAATGCGCTCGACCTGTTTATCGCTTCCGGGCTCGTTCTTCAAGAGGGCGAAATACCTCTTGCGATATACTACTTCAAGCATGCACTCGTTCAAGATGCGGCGTACAGCACGCTACCCAGGAAACCTCGGCGAGTACTTCATGCCCGCATTGCCAAGGCCCTGGAGAGCCGATTCCCCGAGCGGGCAAACAGGGAACCGGAACTCTTGGCTTATCACCATGAGCAGGCGGGTTTGACTGGTCCGGCAATTGATTATTGGCATCGTGCGGCGCGTAGAGATGCAGAACGATCAGCCAATATCGAAGCGCTCAATCATTTTGATCGGGCGCTCGAGTTGCTCAAGGATCTGCCGCAAGGCCCGGAGCGGAATGCCTTGGAGTTGGAGCTCCTGTTGGCACGCGGAGTCCCATTGCTGTCCGTCAAAGGCTATGCATCCGATGACGTGGAACACAATTATCGAAGAGCAAAGGATTTGTTACAGGAACACAGCTGTTCCGTGCACCAGTTTCTAGCCATTCGTGGATTATGGGCATTCCATCTGGTCAGAGGGAACCTCGCCAATGCGCATGGCCTGGCCGAAAATCTGCACGCGCTGACTTACTGCGAGCAAAGCTCGGACCCACTGATTGAAGCTCACCATGCTTTGGGTGTGACCTGTTTCTTTCTTGGTCGGTTTGACGAAGCCAGACCCCATCTGTTCGCTGCGAAATCCCTGCATGATCCAAATCAGCTGCATTCACAGATCTTCTTCTATGGTCAAGATCCTGGAATAACCGCGAGGAGTTTCCTGGCCAGGGCATTATGGATATCAGGTGAGGTGGATCAAGCTGAAACGCTGGCGGAGGAAACGATTGGCATGGCGAGGGAATTGGAGCACCCATTTACTCTGGTTTTTGCCTTAACGTCCCTTTCCTGGTTCTATGCCACGCTCCGCAACGTGAAGAAAACGCGAGAACTCGTCGACGAAGCCATTGCGATTTCCACACGATACTCTTTTAAATTGGGATTGGCGTGGGCGATGTCTCTTCAAGGTTGGGCATTGGCTGAAAATGGACAAGAGGAAGGTCTCGCCAAGTTAATTAACGGGCTTTCCGCCACCCAGGCCACAGGTGCGAGTACCAACAACACGTCTACATGGGCGTTGCTGGCAGAAATTTATTTGCGTAGAAATAAAATTGACGAAGGCCTGGCCGCCATTGAGGAAGCGCAAAAACTTGCTGTTCCTGGGGGAGAACTGTTTTGGCGCGCGGAACTGCTCCGACTGAAAGGCGAACTGCTACTCGGACAGTCCGACCCATCAGTCCAGGAAGCCGAAGCGTGTTTGTGTGAAGCCTTAAAGATCGCGCAGGATCAGCATGCAACAATGCTTGAACTTCGAGCCGCCACGAGCCTGGCTAAACTTTGGAAAAAACTCAATAAAATAGATGATGCCAAACGCATCTTAAATGCTGTGTACTCCAGGTTCAACGAAAGCGCCGACAGCCTCGACTTGATTGAAGCGAAAACAGTCCTTGATCAGCTTAATAGATAAATTCCAACAAAGATACGTTGATGCGTCCTAAGATTACCAACGCAGAATAACTCGAACATGCGCAGCCCCCCCTCCTTATGGCAAATATTGGAATTGCTTACGTAGCACAGCCTTGTCGTGCATATCCACTCCGTGAATCTGAAATACTTCTTTTGCCAAATCAGTGCCTGCCGTTGTAATCTTCATGTCGGATGCTCCTCTCTATTTGGTGGGCTTTACTGCTCCACTACTTTGGCACTTCGATGTCGTTTTGGGTAGGGGGCGTCCATTCCATTACCTCACTAAACGATTAGTTAATAAATAACTTAAAATTCTTTGGTCTTAGGAAGTTAGCAGGTGCTGCTAATATGCCGCTCCCCCTTGGAAAATTTGTTGTCTCCATGACAGACCCTGAAATGTTTATCAAAACCGATATCGATCAATCCATCATAGCCGCGCCAACCATTGAGATGTATCACGGCATCCAATCGTATTATTTTAATTATAACTGTGGTATAACAAAAGCGAAGCTATAGCAGCGTCGTATATCAAAAAGCTAATAGATAAGAATTGTGATGAACTTTCCGTTCTTATATGTTGCTTCAATGAGTGAATTTTTTGGATGCGTTTTATACTTCAATTAATTATTTAATCATTTTACTGAGCGTCGATCATGAAACTTCTTATTAATACAATTAGCTTAACAATGATGATTTTCTTGGTTGGTTGTGCTGCAGAGCCAGTAGTCGGGATTCCTGTTGCTCCTATTATCCCCGCTGGAGTTACGTATGTTGCACCTACTTACATACGCCCAGGCCCGGGATACTTATGGAATTATCACGTTCAATATGGATGGGGTTGGCACCATCCGCAAAACGGGTGGCATCGGGGTTGGAGATAGCTTAATAAGTTGCATGGCTATTATCTTACAATTAATTCCACTGAAGATCTCGCATGACTTTTGCCACTGCTAACAACACGGTAAGCCTCTAACCCTTCCACATTAACACCCTGATACATCATCGCTATCCTCAAGCCTTTTACAAGGAGGAACGATGTCATCATCAGAAGCACGACGAATTCATATCGAAGCATGGCAAACCAG
>JAGOKN010000142.1 GCA_017994575.1 Nitrosomonas sp. | reverse complement strand
GTTGCTTCAGCAGTAGCATTTCTAGCTTCATCTGCGGCCGGGTATATTACAGGCACTACATTACATGTTAATGGCGGAATGTATATGGATTAGCATGCTCTTTGAAACATTTGAAGAATCAAAAGAAATAAATTGAGAACAGAGTATTATTTTGTGTTACATAACTGAACTCTAGTATCATGCATTCATTAAAACTGCATATAGCAATCATGTTTCAGTTTTGCTAACACTCAAAATTTGTTAAAATAACCAAGTTTTTCTTACCTGAAAGGAAGTACCTAGATGGAAAATATTGAGCAGCGTATTAAAAAAATTGTTGCTGAGCAACTGGGCGTCAATGAAGCAGAAGTTAAAAATGAATCATCTTTTGTAAATGACCTCGGGGCTGATTCACTTGATACGGTCGAACTGGTAATGGCACTGGAAGAAGAATTCGAGTGCGAAATCCCAGATGAACAAGCAGAAAAAATAAATACAGTGCAAGAAGCAATTGACTACGTCACTGCTAACACAAATTAGTATTTTATTTTTAAGTACATGTAATTGGAGTTATTTTGTCCAAACGTAGGGTAGTCGTCACCGGGTTAGGTATTGTGTCACCTGTCGGAAACACAGTATCAGCTGCATGGGAAAATATTATCTCAGGGAAATCTGGTATTACTCGGATTACTCGTTTTGATGCCTCAAATTTTGCTTCGCAAATTGCAGGAGAAGTTAAAGACTTTGATATCCAGCAATATCTGTCAGTCAAAGAAGCCCGACGCATGGATATTTTCATTCATTATGGCATGGCTGCTGCAATCCAAGCTATTAAAGATGCAGGTATTGAAGATGTCACTCATTTTGACTCGGAACGAATAGGTGTCAATATCGGATCGGGGATTGGTGGTTTGCCCATGATCGAAAATACTGATACTGCATACCACGCGGGTGGTCCACGAAAAATATCCCCTTTTTTCATTCCCAGCACGATTATCAACATGATCGCAGGCAACCTATCCATCATGTATGGCTATAAAGGTCCCAATTTAGCGATTGTTACAGCTTGCACCACCGCTACACACAGCATTGGCAATTCGGCCCGAATGATTGAATACGGCGATGCTGATGTTATGGTGTGTGGTGGTGCAGAATCATGTGTAACGCCACTTGCTATTGGAGGCTTTGCAGCAGCGAAAGCTCTATCAGTAAACAATGATAATCCTGCAATAGCTAGTCGCCCATGGGATAAAGATCGTGATGGCTTTGTATTAGGTGAAGGTGCCGGGATATTGGTATTGGAAGAAATAGAACATGCCAAGCGTCGTGGTGCAAAAATCTATGCTGAATTAGCTGGTTTCGGAATGAGTGCTGACGCATTTCATATGACGGCACCTTCTGATGATGGTGAGGGTGCAGCTCGCTGTATGTCTAATGCCCTTAAAAATGCTGGTATTAATACTACGGAAGTCGATTACATCAACGCACATGGCACTTCAACTCCATTAGGCGATATTGCAGAAACAATTGCGGTCAAACGCTGTTTTGGTGATCATGCCTATAAAGTTGCGGTTAATTCTACAAAATCGATGACCGGGCATTTATTAGGTGCTGCTGGCGGTATAGAAGCCATTTTTTCCGCTCTTGCGATCCATCACCAAATTGCTCCTCCCACGATCAATCTTGTCAATCAAGATCCACAGTGCGATCTGGATTATATTCCTAATATAGCAAGAGATATGGATATCAAAGTTGCGCTATCCAATTCCTTCGGTTTTGGAGGAACTAACGGAACCCTTGTTTTCCGCAAAATATAAACACTGCCATTTGGCGCATGCGAACGCTAAAACGCCTACTTCTGATAATATCGTCGATAACCATTCTGCTCATAGGATGGTTTTATCTTCATATTCACTCTAATATCAAACTACCTACAGCAACTTATGAGCTTTCTATCCAACCGGGTAGTAACTTAAAACAAATTTCACAACAACTTGCCAACGCTGGAATTATTCCGAGCCAATGGACATTTATCATCTTAGCGCGTTATCTAAACCACGAATCAGCCATTAAAGCCGGCGATTATGAACTGACTGGCAATCTTTCTCAGATTGCATTATTAGATTATCTGATAAAAGGTAATGCAAAACAAAACGAGATAAAATTTATCGAAGGTTGGACCTTTGCTCAGATTCGAAAAGTCCTGAATGAACATCCAGCAATAGAATACAAAAGTGCCGGTCTGAGCGATCAACAGATCCTGCAGCACATTGGCGCCAGTGAAACAGCAGTTGAAGGAATATTTTTTCCAGATACTTATTATTTTATCAAAGGGAGTAGCGACCTTGATATTCTGCAACGCGCATACAAAACCATGCAAAATCACTTGCAAAATTACTGGTCAGAACGCGTGGAATCTCTGCCTCTGAATACGCCCTATGAAGCGCTCATTCTTGCTTCAATCATTGAGAAAGAAACGGGCGCCGAGAGTGATCGCGCTGAAATAGCAGGTGTTTTTATTAACCGACTGCGTAAAGGCATGAAATTACAAACCGACCCAACCGTGATTTATGGACTTGGTGAACAATTTGATGGAAATCTTCGAAAAAAAGATCTTCTTGCAGATCAAGAATACAATACTTATACTCGCGCTGGCTTACCGCCAACACCGATTGCTTTACCAAGCTTAGCCTCTATTCGCGCAGCTCTTAATCCAGCTGAAACAGACGCGCTATATTTTGTTGCAAAAGGAAATGGAGAATCTGAATTTTCTACCAATTTGGCAGATCATAATAAAGCGGTCAATAAATACCAAAAGCAACAATAACAGTATGCCGTCCATCAACAAGTATCAATTTTAATCTGTGGAACTACATGACTCAATTTTCCATCGTAGTGCCCACGCTGAATGAATCTGAAAATATCGATTTACTCTTATCGCGCCTATTTGCACTTAATCTTGATCCTGATAGTTTTGAGGTTATTTTTGTGGATGACGGTTCCACGGATGGCACCCCCGACAAGATACGGGCCTGGGAAAGTCGATCTAATGTGCGCCTTGTCCAGCGACAAGAAAAACCGGATCTTACCGCATCGATCTTAGCCGGCACAGCTACAGCCAAAAGTGATGTTATTGTCGTCATGGATGCGGATCTGAGTCACCCGCCAGAGCGCTTATCCGCCGTTGTTACCCCTGTACTTGACGGCACGCATGATGTTGTTGTTGGCAGTCGCTATATCGCAGGCGGCAATACAGAAAACTGGCCGCTGCACCGACA
>JAGOKN010000014.1:35629-45560 GCA_017994575.1 Nitrosomonas sp. | reverse complement strand
TGGTTTGCCATGCTTCGATATGAATTCGTCGTGCTTCTGATGATGACATCGTTCCTCCTTGTAAAAGGCTTGAGGATAGCGATGATGTATCAGGGTGTTAATGTGGAAGGGTTAGAGGCTTACACAGCAGCCCGGCTTTACGTCGACCAATTCCCGCGGCATATTCGAGATTGCTCGGCTGATAAGAATCAACTTACACTGGCCCAATCCTGGTTAAGCCAAGCCTACGATAGTGCGTTCGAATACCGATTCATGGAGGCTTTGCGGAATCACGTTCAACATAATGGATTACCACTGCACTGGTGGAGTGTTGGTAGCAAGCGAACCGACAAAGGTCTCAGAGAGTTTAGTGTTTCGCTATGTGCGGAGAAGAAGCACTTAGCTGAGGATACGAAGTTTAAGAAAACTGTACTAGAGGAATGCGATGAGAAAGTTGATCTTTTAATCGCAGCTCGGGTTTATATGCAATCCCTTAGCGAAATCCATTCGAAAGGGCGTGACGCAATCAGCAATTCTGTGGCAATAGCCCGCCGCACCGTACAAGAAGAACAAGATCGGTATCAATCCTCGAGTTCTAGCACTGAGGCTAGCTTGCTCGGTTTGGAAGCCCAAGCTGTTGAGAATGATCGAATTGTCGAACGTGTACCATTGCTCCTTCAGTGGGATGATGTTCGTAAAAAACTACAGGTGAAGAACCCTTTGCTGCAAAATATTTCCAACTCTTTTGCATCGAGCCGAAGTCGGGACAACTAGGCACTCAGTGCAGCATGCTGCCTAATAAAGTAGTCCATCCGTTCACTAGAACGCGCATTAAGCTACGCACCCGTTACTTTGGCATTGGAATATGAAACTAAAATCTTAATAAGCCAGTTACCAGATTTATCCGCTTTGGTGAGCCCTTTTAAGATCGAACAAATGCTCGCAACAGATCGAATCCAGTCAATCAATGTGGGTAATAAGCGATTAATCCTAACAATTAAATCCAGATTGAAATCAATTTCTATCACCGTAAAAACTATGGGGTATTTCTGTCTCATGAGAACCAAAATGCATTATCTTCAATCCCTGTCTTCGCTTTTTAGTTTGCAACCAATAAGCACCATGTGGAATGCCCTGCGGGTGTCCCTTGCGCGAGGCATATTGATCTGCTTACTGCTCCTGCTCAGCAGTTGCAGCATGTTGCGCCTTGGCTACGACCAGGGGCCGCAGTTGGTCTGGTGGTGGCTGGATAGCTATGTCGACTTCAGCAGCGAACAGACTCCGCACGCCAAGGAGGCCATCCGCCAATGGTTTACCTGGCATCGCACCTCGCAATTGCCCGAATACGCGGCATTATTGTCCACGCTGCGCGCGCAGATCGATGATCCCGTCACGCCCGAGCAACTCTGCAGTTGGTTCCAGGATTTACGTACCACCATTGCACCGGCGCTGGATCATTCATTGCAACTCAGCGCCCCGCTGGTGCCCGGCCTGAATGAAGCGCAGTGGCGCCACATGGAACAGCGCTTCGCCAAAAGCAACGATGAACTGCGTAGCGACTACTTGCAGCCGCGCGCCGAGGAACGCTTGGAAGCATCGATCAAGCGCACGGTCAAGCGCATCGAGAATCTCTATGGCGATATTGATGAAGCGCAGCGCAACCTGATCACCACCGGCATCGCAGCCTCTCCCTTTGACCCCGAAGCTTGGTTGATGGAACGCCAACGCAATCAACGCGCGATTCTATCGACACTGCGCCGGCTTGCCGCCGAGCCGAATGAAGCCGATCAGGTCATCGCCGCATTGCGCGCGCTGGCCAAGCAAATCGAACACTCTATCGATCCTGATTACCGCGCTTATCAAGAAAAATTAATGGAATACAATTGCGCCTTCACGGCACGCATCCACAACAGCACCAACGTCAGCCAGCGCCGACATGCGCACGACAAACTGAAACGCTGGGAAACCGACTTGCGCGTACTGACCGCCGATGCCCGTTAGCGCGGTGAATTGTTGATTGCTTCCAGCATGGTGCGATGATTCAGATAATCCACATCAATCGGATACACTTTATTGCCGCGCATTAGCCGCAGGGAAGGATAGGAGTGCACATCCATGTTGCGCGCCTGTTGCATTTCAAGCTGTAGTTCCTGCTCGATCTCCGGGCTGATCAGATCCGCGCTGAAAATCTGCACGTCCAATCCAATCTCCTGTGCACATTCCTGTAATGTCGCTGGCAGGGCCGGGTTCTTGGCATGCTGATAATAAGCCTGTTGTATGGCCCGGATCATTGGCAGCTCGGCTGCATCACGCTGCTTCCTGGCCGCAAGAATCGCGCGGCAAGCCGGAAAAGTTGAGCGTATCGGCGTATTTTGCGACCAAAAATCCCAATTAAACTGCACCCCCGGCACCGTTTGTTCGATTCTTCGCCACGCTTGCTGCACCATTTTCTGCATCGCAAGCGGCATGGGTTCCATCGAATCCGGTGCCAACCCACCGAGCAAATAAACCACCTGGATGTTCGCTGACAACTCCTGCTGCAACGCATCCCAGCTTTGACTGAATGCATAGCACCAGCTGCACATGGGGTCGTGGATGTAAAAAAGGTAGCTCATATTATTTTCACATGCGTTTGTTCACACAGGAAGCGTGCGCCTTTTAAAAAAGCGAAAATAAAACAAATCATTGCTCTTGCATTTTTTTCATTAGGAACAGTTAGAAACATATACACCATTCAAAAAATGACAGTATTCTAGGTTCAAATTTTGAAAACTGAGCTTCACAAAGATCTCATGTGGTAAAAACCTCTTCAATACCAATATTTGGGACCAGATGGACCACAATGATAAATGGCCGTTGCCTCAGCCTCCCGGGCATTTCTGTATCCAATCTTACATTCCTCTTGAAATCTCCGGTCTTTAGGATCTTGTTGAGTTTCAGGTGCATCAAACCAGCCCAATGATATTTCACCGAAACCTCTTACTGTATTGGGTACTGCGGCTTTAAGTGCATTATCATCAGTGATGTCATAACGTGCCCCCCAACCATCATCATAATGATTTCTCGCAGTATCTAGCACTACTTTATTTGCGTATAACTGATTAACTGCTCCTTTATTTACCGTTTCACCAATAACCCGATATAGAGAAGAACTTTCCATTTTTCTTTCTTTTTGATCTTTAACCTCTCGATCTCCCGTCGATGGCGCCCTTCCCCCCATCACATCCGCCTCCCGCTCCAGCCCTACATCATCATTCACTGGCACACTGCCTCGCATCTGCATTGTCGGCTTCACGCGGCCCTGCGCCTGCTGCACCACGTGCCAGGCTTCATGCGGCAAATGCTGCTCCTGCCCTGTTGCAACATGAATATCCGCGCCTTGCGCATACGCTAAGGCATTGAGTTGCGCAGGCTGAGAGGAGTTGTAGTGAACTTTGACGTGATCCATCGACATACCGGAAAGATGCTCAATACCGGATTTCAGATTGTCCGGCAGGCCGGTATTGTTGGGTTTTGCGGCAGACTGCTGTGCGCGCTGAGCGACATCAAACTTCCCCTGCAAAGGTTCTTCCGCTTCCACTTGTTGAGCCAACGCAAATTTACCCTGGAGAGGCTCTTCTTCCTCGACCCGTTGCACTGCTTCGAATTTTCCTTGTAATGGCTCCTCTTCTTCAACTCGCTGCGCTGTCTCAAACTTGCCTTGCAACATTTCCTCCTCAGGTGCCGCCTGCAATTGCACACCTGGGGATTGTAATGAACGGCTGAGTTCTCTTTGCGCAACCATGCGTGGGCTGTTATGGATCGACACCGCCTGCTTGCGCTGAGCAATCATTTGAGGGCTGGCGTGGATGGCGTTGATTAATTGTCGTTGCGCGATGGTTTGCGGGCGGTTGTCCACGAAACTCTGCATCTCGCTTGTTGCAGATCGATTATTCGCAGTCGTTTGTGATTGCCGAACTTGTTGTTCCGATCCAATCGATAATGATTGCTTCATAGGATTCTCCGTTTATGGGAAATTAAGCCAGCCTTACCATGATCACTGATTATTCACCGCATTCCGATACATCAGCATCGTAAAATCATCTTCCAGGTAACCGCTTAAGCAATCCACGCGAGGTGATAATGCCTGACACAGCATGAGGATTTCATCCCGATCATGACCAACCAGCAGATTATGCTGCGGAAAATGTTTTTTATCCAGCATGTTGAATGCCAGTACAAAGCGCGCGCTGTTATAGAGTTTACAAATCATGTCGGTATAAAAACTGTCATTCTTGCAGCGATAGCCCAATGCGCCGCTGGCGAAGACCACATCCACCTGCGGTAATTCTGCGGTGCTGAAGTCGGTTTGATAAAAAGCTGTGCGTGAGTAGTTTGCGTAACGTTTCCTGGCCTCTGCAATGAATTCTGGCATTTGATCGACACCGATGTAATCAAAGTCGACAGCGTGCAAATCCAGGAAAGCCTTCAGATCTCCATAGCCGCAGCCAATGTCCAGCACGCTGGCGCCATTCAGATCGCCGACTTTGATCAATTGCTGATAACGCAATTGTTGACTGACCTGGCTGCGCCATCCGAGCGATTCCACCGAACCGCTTTGGTATTCGGCGATACGATGCCGGTGGTAGTGCATCACGGTTGCTTTTTCAAGTAGATCCATGGTTGATTCCCCGATCCATAACAGGCAAAAGTTGCGATCAGCGCCCCCTGAGCAGGCTACATACGACTAAGGGGCCTGTATTCTCGGGCGCGAAGGTTTTTTCATATGCTGCTTGCGCCGCTGATAAACAATAATACCAATCGCAATCCCGACCAAAACAACGATGATAAGCGGCAAGTTGCCTGATGAAATAGGTTCAATCACCGGATCATACGTCAACAACAGCAATGCAATCACCAAAGCGGAAATAATGATAACCAGCAAGCCCAGAATATACAAAGATTTGATCTTGCTGTGTATACGGCATGAATAAAGATACAGGCACACCAATATCAAGCTTAGTAAAGTAAGCAAACCCATTGCCCAGCGAAAAATCGTGCGATTCTCGCAAACAAATTGGTCGATCATGGCATCCGGATAGCCGTGCCAAGTGGCTTCCTGAAAGAATCTAACCAGGCAGCCAGTCACTGACAGAATCTCGTCACAACGCGACGACATGTCTTCAGTCACCGCTTTTTCATTGACTAGCAAAGGCCAGAAACCAACGCCTCCAAAGTTATCTTTGAAATACACAATATCATCTTCAAGCTGCTTCCAGTTTTTGCCATCAAATTCTATGACAGGAATGATGTTACGCAACAACAAGCCGCGCTCAATCCCATGCAGTTGGCTATTTTCCACGTCCAATCTCAATTGCTTTTTGGCGCTTGAGGTGGGTTCTTCGATCAGCACCAGAATTCTGGTTGTCAGCACATTGTTCGCATTATTGTCTACCATCGCATATGCGCTGTCGGAGAACTCTTGATGATTAATCCGCTCCAGCAGATTCGGGTAGCTGTAGATACCGGCTCCCATGGCGGATTGCGGCGCCAGAATATTGGTGAAATGCTCCCCATGCTTAGCATTTAATTTCTTTTGCAGATTTTCAAAAAAATTATTGAACAGTTGGATGGATTCCGAATCTTCCGGATAATCCTCAAAATACAGCGTTACACCATCACCGTAAGTCGGCGGTGACAAAGCGCCCAATGTCAGATCCTGTTGAATGGTCGACAGCGTGGTAGTGATGGGACGGGTCAGCAAACGCACGATATTCTCCGCCAGCGTTTCCAGAACCGCTGCCCTGGATTCATAACCCTGCACTTTCCAGGCTTCCCAGTAGGCTTTATCGTTATGAATCACCCAATCGACTTGACTATTGTGTTTTCGCGCTACTTGCACGAATTCATTTTGCAGTTGCCTGCTCGAGCTATCGGACGATAAAACCGCCACATCACTGCCACCAGTATTCGTCTGCTTGATGACGCCTTCTTCATCAAATGACAGCTCATGATAGGCCACTCTGGACAGCACGCTGAAATTGACATTTTGCTTCTCTCCGCTGGCCATCCAGAAAGGATAAAAGCCATACACGATCCCTGAAAGATAATCGAGAACGCAACCACAACCCTCGCCGTTCCATTGGATCGGCGTTGCCGCACTGTACGTCGGCTGTTTTTTATACAGCAACACAATGGCTGGCTGAATGACCGACTCATACAAACCTGCCACAAACTCATCGACCAACTCCAGATCTTGAACCTCGCACGCTGCTTTGGAGCGTGCGCGCAATGAATCGATGGCGTGGAATTGCTGCTGAAAATCACGCATGCCCTGATAAGGACCGGTCTGTAAATCCTGCGCTAATTGATGAAAATCCTCATCGCTAATTTTCAAGCTGATCACATACGGATTCTGATTGTTCACCGCCTGGCATGCTCCGATGCCCGCATGAATTTTTGCTTGTACGGCTTTAGCAAACAGTTGCTGGGTGGGATAAGCCACGTCCGACAAAGTCTTATCCAATAAGGTGACAAATATGCCATTGAGTGCCGTGAACAGCGGATCCCCCATAAGAATTTCCAGAAAACTCTGGGTAATGACCGGATCCGCGTAACGGTAATAGCGCTGAATAACTGGCAGCAACTTTTTAGCCAGATCGGGATAATCCTTCAGGACCCCCGTCACGGCTTCTTGCAACGCTGACACATTGTCGAATTTTTTATCCACCAATTTAGCCAGTTGCGCCTGAATTTGCTCTTTTCCTTGCAGCACTTTGAAGTCTTCTGCTGACAATTGGTAATAATAAGTGATCAATTCGCGGCGACTGGTGCGCAGCGCGGCAGGAAGCAAAGGATCAACCACGCGTCGATACAGATCGACCAGATCGAGCAACTCTTGATCTGATCCACTCCGTCTGACTGTGTAATAGTAGTTTCTCTGCAAATCAGCTTGCTCATCATTCCAAATCGAGAAATCAGGATTGGTCAGTACGTTGGTTTCTTCCGGAAACATATCGGCAAACGCTGCGATCTGTTCCAGGCGCGTGTTTATTTCACGAATGTAGCGATTACCAATGGGTTCTATTTTGAAATCAACGATAAAGCGTTGCAACCAGAAGAGAGTGACCGGACCCATGCGACCATCGGTGAGCGGATGTTGACTAAGTGCGGCATCCCGGCTCCAATTGCGGTCATTCTGATAAATGACGAACAGATTCTGCTGCATCCGCACCACTGTGGCATGATCCATCTTTCTGAAAGCTTCCTGATTCAGCAGACGGTCATAGTATCCTTCCGCCGCAAATGCCGCAGACAGGCAACCAATCCATACAATGAACACTATCCAAGAAAAGAAAATTTTTTTCATAATAGTCTCACAACGTTCGCCCTTCTTTAAGCAACTCTTTGATCACTCCCTTTACCAGGTCATCCAGCAAGATCTGATCGCGCTTCATACGCACCGCTTGAATCGCTGCATAGCGCACTGCATTGGTAATGGCGCCACCGGATAACTCATAGGTTTCAGCCAACATCACCAGATTCACACCGACGGATAACAGTGAATTGTTTACAAACATGCCTTGCCACAATCTTAACCGCTGATCCGCATCCGGCATAGCAAAATGCACCGATGTCTGAAAACGCCGCGCAAATGCTTCATCAATATTCGCCTTTAAGTTGGTTGCCAATATCACCACGCCTGGATAATCCTCAACTCTTTGCAGTAAGTAAGATATTTCCTGATTGGCATAGCGATCATTGGAGCTGCTGGTTTGCGTCCTTTTGCCAAACAGTGCATCCGCTTCATCAAAAAACAAAATCCAATTCTTATTCACCGCCTGGTCAAACACATTCGCCAGGTTCTTTTCCGTTTCACCGATATATTTGGATACAACCATCGATAAATCAATGCGATAAACATCAATACCAGCCGTAGAGCCAATTAAGGTTGCTGTCAGAGTCTTTCCTGTTCCAGGGGGACCATAAAATAAAGCGCGATAGCCCGGTTTGATATTCCTGCCCAGATTCCATTGCTGCAAAATGGTCTGCGAATGTTTCAGCCAGGTATTGATATTTTCTATTTCATCCATCACTTCCGGATTCAGCACCAAATCATCCCAGGTCAACGAGGTCGTGATTAATTTTGCCGGAAAATGAATGCCATAATCCGGCTTATCCCATCGTCCGGTCGTTAGCCGATTAAGATATTCCGGCGTCAGGATCAGCATGGCGCTTAAAAAGGGCTCACCGCTCGTACTGTGTTCGATCTTGATCATTTGCTGCTTGGATAAGCAATGATCCGGCTGAAACAAACGCATCACCGCAAATCGTTCGGCCAGATTATCTCCGGCCAAAATAAAAGCAGCCGTTTCACAAGTCGGCAGAAATCCGCTGTGATCCTTACCTTTCCATCCGCCAAACTCGGTAAACCCGCGCGCAATTTGCTGGTTATTCATTAAAAAAGTATCCAGCACATGCGGCTGGATTTGCGGCAATAGCGCCAATATGATCACGATGCGCTCATCAAAGCCCATCTGGTATTCCTGTACAAGCCGCGCGTATTCGGATTGATCGTTGGTCACATCCGGTGGTGCTATTTCACGAATAGCTTCGATAGCAGTTGCGCGATGAAAATAATCATCGAAGCGTGTTGCCAGCACCTGCTTGAACCAGCTTATTTCCTTGTCCAGCGTTATTGCATTAGCGTTGCTTTGCGTCATCAACCCTGACCTCTATCGGTAGCATCATACGGCATGCAATTAACGCCAAGTAACATGAATGGCCCGCTCCATCCAGGCATGTTTGATGACAGAATAGCTCCAGGGCAAGCTGTCCAGCAGCATGTCAAAGGTTCCCGGTTCAATGGTCAAATACCACATGCCATCTTCTTTCAGGTGCAATCGGCCTTTGCGTTGCAGAAATGTCTGTCGCAGACCGCTAATCGAGGTATTGCCGATGGTTTTCCAGTTCTGAATCATGCCCAGCATCAAACCTTCAATAGTTTTTTTCTCATGCGCGCTGATATCAATTCGGTTATCAATTGGAATACCTGTCGTAATGCCACATAACACCTTATTCAGGGTCAGTTGATATTCAGGGGTTTGCGTCTGCTCATTCACCATGAATTGCAGCAAATGAACGGCTCGTTCCGCCGCCTGCCGATCAATAAACACACCATCTTCCACCAAATTCAGCATGGTGAACAAACGCGGCAAATACGGCGCCGCCAATACCTGTCCGGCATTATGAATATAAATTTCTTCCAATATTTCCATCGATGGCATCTTCATCAATAAGCCACGCAGATCAATGGGAAGCGATGCCGTCTTTTCTGTCGGGCTTCGCCCGATCTCGCTACTACTATCGATCAGTGTTTGCAAGAGCTTATGCAGAGTGCCATAGGCCTTCTTCTGCTCCAGCGCCGCACACCAGGCACGCAATGTCGGCAGCAATTGCGCTTCACCGGACATGCCGCAGGCAAGCGCTCGAATGTAGGTTACAGGTTCAATGTGCGTGTGAAGTTCTGTCAGCAAATAATCCAAATTGGCAATCCATAGTTGCTGTTTCCATTGTGCTTTTGTAACACGATGAAGAGAAGCAGGCTGTTGATACAGCGTCTCTGTCTGTGCCAGCATTTGCTCAATCAGCGCCGCTGCCAATGGCGCCAGTAAGTAAGTGATATCGAGTAAAATTGATGGCGGAAGCTTACCTACCAGCCGGGCGCGCTGTTGCGCAGTTCGCAGCATAATGCGCAGATGTTGCTTGAATCGCTCAATATTCGCTTGCGGCGAATCCATAGCAACATCCTTGAATTCCTCTGCCAATCCTGCGTCGCGCAGCGACGCCAGTATGCGCAAATACCACGGTCCATAAACAACTTGAGATTTCTGGGCACCTGCGAGAGCCGATGGGGTGATCGGCAGCAGATTGGCAGTTTCTGCATGCTTGCCAGATCCTTCTGCCGTTTCTA
>JAGOKN010000014.1:0-35529 GCA_017994575.1 Nitrosomonas sp. | reverse complement strand
CTGCATCTTCTTTTTCTGTGTGATCTGTTTCTGCGGCACCGGTGACGAGTGATTGCAATATCGTGTGGATGGTGCCATAGGCCTTCTTCTGCTCCAGCGCCGCACACCAGGCACGCAATGTCGGCAGCAATTGCGCTTCACCGGACATGCCGCAGGCAAGCGCTCGAATGTAGGTTACAGGTTCAATGTGCGGGTGAAGTTCTGTCAGCAAATAATCCAAATTGGCAATCCATAGTTGCTGTTCCCATTGTGCTTTTGTGACGCGATGAAGAGAAGCAGGCTGCCGATACAGCGTCTCTGCCTGCGTCAGCAGTTGCTCAATCAGCACGGCCGCTGATGCCGACAGCAAATAAGTAATGTCGAGCAGTACCGGCTGCGCCAGCCTGTTCACCCATTGGGCAAGCTGCTCCGGTGACCGGATCAAGCTGCGCAGGTGTTGTCTGAGTTGCTCGATGCCAGCCTGCGTAGTATCTGAACTAAAATCTGCTATTGCAGCAATCAATCCCGCTTCATGCAAGGCTGTCAGCATCCTTAAGTGCAGAGATTCATACCCGGCCCTGGGTTTTTGCACGTCAACAAGAGTCGATTGAGTAGCTTGCTGCAAATGGGTGTCGTCTGCAGACTTGCTCAATATTCCTGCTTTTCTCGTTTCGACATCTGTTATCGCTTTGCTTTCTTTCAGTTTTGTTTCTTCTCTCCGATCATCATTATCCACACCTAAATGCGGCGTCATTGTTTGTACCTGCAGAGCAATCATTTCCAGATCAATTTCTCTTGCCTGCAATAAATCTGCCAGCACCTGCCGGTAATACCCAGGTAGATGACCGGCTTCTGTCAGCTGACTGGCATGCGCTTCGACGGCTTGTAGAAATGCGTGTTCATCGTCGCTGGCTGTCGAAGATTGGGTCTTCAACCGAAATTCAATCAGGCCGAGCAATTCCACAGGATTGAGCCGGGCGGCTGCCAAGTCATAGCGATTCCTGCCCAAGTCCTGATAAATGCGCTGTAGTTGCAGCGCATCTTCCGCCGCCAGCGCTTGCAGCAGATGACGGATATCCGGCTGATGGGCACTGGAATGATTAGAATTGAGTCTTTGTTGCAGTTGCCGATATGCAAGGCTTTCCTGGAAAATTGCTTCAGAAAAACCTGCATCTTCTTTTTCTGTGTGATCTGTTTCTGCGGCACCGGTGACGAGTGATTGCAATATCGTGTGGATGGTGCCATAGGCCTTCTTCTGCTCCAGCGCCGCACACCAGGCACGCAATGTCGGCAGTAGTTGCGCTTCACCGGATATGCCGCAGGCAAGCGCTCGAATGTAGGTTACAGGCTCAATGTGCGGGTGAAGTTCTGCCAGTAAATAATCCAAATTGGCAATCCATAGTTGCTGTTTCCATTGTGTTTTTGTGACGCGATGAAGAGAAGCAGGCTGTTGATACAGCGTCTCTGTCTGTGCCAGCATTTGCTCAATCAGCGCCGCTGCCAATGGCGCCAGTATGTAAGTGATATCGAGTAGAATTGATGGCGGAAGCTTACCTACCAGCCGGGTGCGCTGTTGCGCAGTTCGCAGCATAGTACGCAGATGTTGCTTGAATCGCTCAATATTCGCTTGCGGCGAATCCATGGCAACATCCTTGAATTCCTCTGCCAATCCTGCGTCGCGCAGCGCTGCCAGTATGCGCAAATACCACGGTCCATAAACAACTTGAGATTTCTGGGCACCTGCGAGAGCCGATGGGGTGATCGGCAGCAGATTGGCAGTTTCTGCATGCTTGCCAGATCCTTCTGCCGTTTCTACTTCGATCCCTCCGCTCCCTTGCGCTGCTATCAGCTTTGCATTCTTTCTCTGATCGTCATTACTCATATCAGAAGGCACCGCAATGGCTTGTACCTGCAGAGCAATCATTTCCAGATCAATTTCTCTTGCCTGCAACAAATCTGCCAGCACCTGCCGATAATACCCAGGCAGGTGACTGGCTTCTGTCAGCTGACTGGCATGCGCTTCGACGGCTTGTAGAAATGCGTGTTCATCGTCGCTGGCTGTCGAAGATTGGGTCTTCAACCGAAATTCAATCAGGCCGAGCAATTCCACAGGATTGAGCCGGGCGGCTGCCAAGTCATAGCGATTCCTGCCCAAGTCCTGATAAATGCGCTGTAGTTGCAGCGCATCTTCCGCCGCCAGCGCTTGCAGCAGATGACGGATATCCGGCTGATGGGCACTGGAATGATTAGAATTGAGTCTTTGTTGCAGTTGCCGATATGCAAGGCTTTCCTGGAAAATTGCTTCAGAAAAACCTGCATCTTCTTTTTCTGTGTGATCTGTTTCTGCGGCACCGGTGACGAGTGATTGCAATATCGTGTGGATGGTGCCATAGGCCTTCTTCTGCTCCAGCGCCGCACACCAGGCACGCAATGTCGGCAGCAATTGCGCTTCACCGGACATGCCGCAGGCAAGCGCTCGAATGTAGGTTACAGGTTCAATGTGCGGGTGAAGTTCTGTCAGCAAATAATCCAAATTGGCAATCCATAGTTGCTGTTCCCATTGTGCTTTTGTGACGCGATGAAGAGAAGCAGGCTGCCGATACAGCGTCTCTGCCTGCGTCAGCAGTTGCTCAATCAGCACGGCCGCTGATGCCGACAGCAAATAAGTAATGTCGAGCAGTACCGGCTGCGCCAGCCTGTTCACCCATTGGGCAAGCTGCCCCGGTGACCGGATCAAGCTGCGCAAGTGTTGTGTGAGTTGCTCGATGCCAGCCTGCGTAGTATCTGAACTAAAATCTGCTATTGCAGCAATCAATCCCGCTTCATGCAAGGCTGTCAGTATCCTTAAGTGCAGAGGCTCACCAGCACTTTGACGCTGCCGTGTATCAGCAATCGCCACCACTTGTGTGTCCAGCACCAGCGCTTTTTCAGAAGTTTGATTTTGCACAGAGATAGCAGGCATATCAGGAATGAGCGCTTGTAATGCAGTCACCAAAGCGCTCTTTATTTGCCCTTCCCGCATTGATCGCTCGGCAGCTTGTGCCAACTTGCTCATCAGCAAATTCGGATCTTGCTTTTGTGCCAATGATAGGCGTTTAATCAACTTGCTCAGGGACTGGGTCGGATGATCGCCATCCTGATTTTCTTCCAGAAAAAATGCAAATAGTTGTTCCCACACTGAGTTGCTCAGTTCTGCATGCACACTGGGAATAAAATCCGTATTCAGGATTGCGGATTGATAAACGCACAAAAAATCCAGTATCCAATCCGCCTGGGTTGGGGCTATTCTGATTAATACATTTTCCAGATGGTGTTTTGGAAACTGACTCGCCAGGCGTTTAATGAATAGCGCTCTGTCGGCTACCGATAATCGCCTGGTAAGGCTGATTAGGGATGTTCCCGCTTCTTGCAATACGTTTCGCAGTATTTTCTCATGAACTTGTGCATCCTTCGTATTCACATGCCAAGGCATATTGCCTGTCAGCAAAAAAACATGCAGCTTCTCTAAGTCTCGTTGAATGTTATTCAGTCGCCTTACTGGCAATGGTTCGATTGATTCAAAATCCGGCAGCAGGCAATTCTGGCGCGCAATCCGAAGCTGCTCTCTCAACTTGTCTTGCACACGCTGCACCAACTCAGCATAAAAATTGTCACTGGATACCTCACCCAGATCAATTTCCACACAATCCAGGCACCATAGCGCTTCCGCTTCATCAAACTCATTGAGCACCTCATCGATAGCCGGCAATAATCCGTCTGACACCCAGGCGCTCAGTGCAGATTCATGATTACTCGCAATCACCGTAGAGTCCAATGAACAATCAAAGACCAGCTCATCAATCAGGTGCGCTGTCGGCATGCCATCAAATCCAATATTCGCGCTCAGCTTCCTGCTTATTCTTTAACAGAAAAGCAATCAATCTTTCAGAAGCTTGATTCAAGCGCTGACAATTGTTCTCATGCGGGTTCACATGGCTCTGCTGCAAACAAGCAAGCCATGTCTTATAGCGTTGTTCAAAATCCTGCATATATACGAAATCAAACCAATAAAACTCAGGAAAAATATGCGCCGGAAGATTATTCAGCACGGTTTCCTGCGCATATTTCCTGAATGCTTTATCGGAAAATCTGGCTGTCCACGACGGAAAAATGACGCTGACACGACAATTGAAAAACGCATTGCTATCCACAATGTTATCGAATGCTTCTCCATTTCTGGGTCGCAATAACAAATGTTCAATGATATGCAAATTCTCGCAAGCCATATTCAGCCGATTCATCGCATGACAGAACTCATGCGCATAAGACTCGGCTTCATCGATACTGTTTTTACTGCCTAGTGGCCACAATCGCTCATTCTGGCTAGATTTTAAGCATACGATGGTTTTCTGATCAGCAGCGATCAATCGGTAATTTTCTAATTCAATACCTTCTCTAAAAATGGAGTAGCTCAGAGGCGGAAGCTTGGTCGGAATTCTGGCCGCTCGGTATTTGTTGGCATCAAACGCGATTGAAACTGCGTTGTTTTCCATGTCGGACGACAAAAAATCAACCCCTGCTGCAACAACCCGGTCTGGTATCAACCGGCTGTTCCTGTCCAGCAACACACCCGTCATAGACTGAACACTGTTGGGATGATTGAGGCCAAGCAAAATGCTAATTCGCTTATGTGCGCCCGTGATATTCTCCGCCCTTCCTGTCTGGTAGGCATTCAGAATCGGCTTTAAATAATTGAACCCTTTGGCCCTATCCCGGGTAATCTCGCGAATACATTTCAAATAATTAATTTTATGATTGATGATCCAGTTACCTGGATCGGAATGCAAATAGCAGTCAAATTGCAGTAGTGATTGTTGTGGATATTGCTCTCCATACATCGCCAACAAGGTATCCAATACGCGATTTCTGCGCTCAATAAAGCGATCGCGATCTGCGGTCATGTCGGAAAGCAAGGTTTGGCTATGCTCCTGACTTTCCACATACAGCGATTCGATATCAGGAATATTTTGATCGCTCAAGCATTGTAAAAAATAGGATTGCTTCAGCTCTGCATCCAGAGAAAATAAACTGGCAATTTCTTTGAGGTTTTCTTGGTAGTTAGCCATCAATTGCTCAAATGGAAACAAATAGGCTTTTAATTGCTTGGCTTTTGCTTTGATGTCGGCAGGCTTGGAACGGGGAAGACCATATTGGTTAATCCCATAGATAGCCGGAAATTGGTTCTGAATTGAAGAATAATCAGCCAATGCGCGATACTGCCCGTTGGGTAATCGAATCAGTTGCTGAAATGACTGGGGATTGTTTCTGAATACATGATATTCAAAGATTAATTTTCTGAGTTCCAGCCGGGTTTCTTCCAGTAACGCCTCGTCTTCTTTAGTATCGGAGGATTCAAACTGTTTTGTTTTCAATCCCTGCTGCTTGCGACTGGTATTTTGTGGCAGCACCAATCGCAGAATTTGCATTGGCTTGCCCGATTTAGGGAAACATAAATCAGGGAAAATATATTTCGAGGAATCGTAAGTAAGGCTCTTATATTTTTTGTTATCTTGATCGATCAGATAGAGATCATGAACCTGAATAACACCTTCTATCTGATTGATCAGCGTGACCAAGTCGACCACACTCAAAATATCTTGCGGTACCTCAAAGCATTGGTCATTGATATAACCATGTTTTATAAGCGGGCCGGAAAAAATCTGCTCGTAATCCCCCGATTGTTTAATAATCGATTCATAGCGTTCAACCTGAATGCCGGAAGCCACATAGTGAGCGCATTGAATAAAAATCTCCGCATAAATTTTCGCCGTACTATAGCCAGGTTTTATTTCCACTTCTCCAACCAGGAAGTAAGGTATGGTCTTAATCACTTCGATACGATGCACATCCTCACAAAGATTACGATTTTTGGCAAAGATCGACAAAATTCTTTGCCGAATGGCTTTTTCACTCAAGCCTACTGAAGGCTGGATGGAAGCTTCAATCTGCGTAAACAAGCCATTGCCTATTCCCTGCAATACCTTATCCAATTTAAACAAGGCATTTTCAAATCTGGACAAAGGAATAGCCAACTGCATCAATATATCAGCATGGATAGAAAGCTGATCAGAGGCGGATTCGATGGCTGACAAATTATTATTCAGTGCATTGATTAGCTTTGTATATCCAAAAACAGCATTCAATTTAGGAGAAACTTCATTGAATCTGGCGATTAAATCGTCATTCAAAGGTGAATCCACCATTACCGACCAAAGATCATTCATCTGATTCCAGACACTATCCAGATAGGACAAACTGGTATCCAATTGATGAAGCGTCTTGCTGACCTGATCTACCAAGGAATCCGGCGCTAGTGCGGACACATGGCGATTATTCGCATCATCACGCCCCTTCCTCGCCTCTTCATACCATCCATCCAGACGACCACCCAATTGATCCAGAAGCGTGCGTACTTTATCCACCGCAACCCCCATCTGCTTGAGCTTGTCGGATATTGGATTCAGATGGTCATTTTGTTTAGGCAGGTCGACACTGTTCTGAGTCAATTCCTCATCGATCTTCACAAAGATGGTATAAAGCCCCTCAATGCTTGAACCACCCTCTACCCGGTAGGGCTCAAGCCAAATGTAGTCAGTCTCCGGAATGGCATCAAAAAGAATTTTTTGATAATCAATTTCTGTAACAGCCGTGCTGGGGAAGATTTCTTCCGGAGAAAATAAAGCTTGTCTTTCATAATCAATGACATTCCTTTTATCCGTCAAATAATCCTGAATCTCAAAACCTGAACGGTAGGAAAGATCCGTCAAACCATAGCAGAGTTGCTCCAGAATGGTTACGCCGGGATCATGCAGATTGTAATCAGTCCAGATTTCCCCGCACAAATCCTGAACGGTATGAATGGCTTCTTTTCTTAAGGTCTCAAAATCAAGTCCATCAGGATCAGTCCTGATTCGTTTGATATACTCAGAGGTCGGCATACTCTGTCGAAGCAATGCTTGAATACTGACTGCTCATTTGACTCTGAATTTGTTTGTTCAAAGCTGTCAGCAATTTATGCACACGGTGATAAGGCATTTTCTCTAACGCCGTCATGGAAAACGAAAGTTCAGACTCAGTCAAGGCAAATTTTTGCCGCTCATTCTGTGCTGTGCCTGAAATAAACAGCTGATTGGCTTGTTGATTTAATTTTCCAATTAACTCGAAAACAGACTTGAATGAGCACTCGGCCAGCGCTTCCAGCAGCAGATTACCTTCTTCAAGATTTAAGTGAATAGTTAAAATACGATCAGTCATCTTGTTTATTCTGTCTTTTTCTTAGAACTTTAGGAATTATGGTGCCAGGATCTCTCTCACTTTCATACATCGAAGGATCATGCCACAGCCTGGTTATATGATACTTGACCCATATTTGCTCGCCATAGGAAGACTCAACGCGTAATTGCAGCGTGTATTCAAAGTTTTCAACATTCGCAGTTTTCTCCCAGCGCAGCTCCAGACGATTGCATTTGGCGCCATAATGCGCTTGATGATAGGTAATATGGTTCTTAGCATTATAAGCACTCAGAGCAAAGGCATGCATCATCGCATATTTGCCATCGCCATCTTTACCACCGACGCCAGCCACCACTTCGAATGCCTGACAGCCCGTCAGCGTTTCGGTAATATTGTGCCAATTCCCATCGGCTGGCACTGCCAGTTCGCCTCGACGCCCCACCCTTCCATAGGAAGCGATTGTTCCGGCAACATCGAGTTCAAATCGAGGATTTTCGGTATTAATACCCACCCCCATTCTAGGCATTGAATTGGGTACAGTACTCGCAGCATCAATCTGCCCTAAGGTCAAAACATGCGGATTACTTTTATTGCCAAAACTCAAATGAGTGGTGGCTTTATCAATCCCGACGAACCACATCGAGCTGAGTGTCGCCATATTCTGATAGAAGCTCATCAATTTTCCATCGCCCAACTGAAAAACTTTAAGTCCGTCTTCTACCGTTTTCTCAAATCCATCATCAACCAGATTCAATGTCGAATCGATTAAATCGGCGAAGGCAACTTCCGATGGCATTCGACCATTCTTGAATTTGGCTTCTAATGTTTTTCTATCTTTTCGCGCCATTTTTCGTCAGAAATAATAAAAGTGCTACCAATCTCAAGTTCGCCGATTCCGGTTACGTCTGGTTCTATCGAATCATAGCTATCATCAATTTCTATAAAATGTTGCTTAATAGGTGCAACAATACTCCAAGGATAGGTAGGCCCGATGTCTCTAAACTCTGAATCAGCATCGTATTGTTTGTCCGCGCTGTCCAACAGATCAAAACGATCATCACTTACTGGCACAATGCGCAACATTGATAAATTCGTAACACGATCAATGTAATCCAGATCCTGGATAAAGGACTCGATATCATGCTTACTCAGCATCCACCCAAAATGACTGGTGTAGCCGATCATCTCGTTCCAGGGCGAAAGAAAATCCGAGATCGCCTGATTCAGCCGACTCACATTCATCCCTGCGAATAATGCATTTTTTAGCTTAACAGTGCATCTGATTTGTACAACTTCATAGATTGGATGAATGACATGAATGTTGACAAAGGGCGGCGCAAGCTGAGTAATGAACTCTTTTACTTCATTCACCAAATGCCCACTGAGCAGCGGCCTCTGCGTATTGATCCCGTCACCCGTCAGATAAGGCAATGCCACTATCAGCAGATGACCCGGACAGAAACGTCGTTGTGCCACATACTCTGGGGTCATATTGGGAAAACACTTCACTTTGTATATCTGCGGAAACTGATCGAGTATCAACAACTCATAATCGGCTGGCAACAACGCTCGCTTCTTATGCTTCAGCCTTTCACTGATGCGGATTCTTAACTGATTGCGATCTTCCGTTAAGCGACCGCCAAATGACTGCTGGATTTGCTTGATACTGCCTATTCCTGGAATCAATTTCCAAGTACGGGTGATGGTGCCTGCTGGCAATCTGTTCAAATGGCTCGGGACAGAATGCTGATCAAAGCACCTGCTCGCGCGAATGGCTTGCGCGTAGACGGTATAGAAACTACAAAATTTCTCAAGGTCTCGCTCTGCAGAAACCATTAACCAGAATTGTCCATTCGGGAGAATGGTATTTTCCTGAGTAATATCCGCCGGAATATTCAAAGTGACAATTCCTGATTTCATAAAACCCTGGGATGAATCCGAAATAATATCCTTCTTATTGAGCGGCACCCACTGATTGTGGGAAAGATAGAACCATTGTAATGCATCCAATTCGATTTTTTCGATTGGCAAGGAGTCTTCGCGTAGATAAAAATACAGTGTTATGATTCCGCCGTTCATCCGCCCCTTTAATCCAATCAGTAAATTGCCAGAATATGCATATTGTGGCAATAAGAAATTAGGTTGATCAAATCCCAGAATGGAGTCTTCCCATCCCAGTGGGTGCAGATGGATCAACTTTTCCTGCATCGAGGCGATACAATCGACTTCTTTATTCCCCGGAATGATGTCTGAGAATGCTTGGTAGTTGACTGAGATTGAGGAAATCACAGGGGTATAGGGCTGATTCGGTGCTTTCTTGAGGAATCTTGCATGCTTCTGTTTAGAATTATAAGTCAATACTTCAGCCAGCACATTCGGATACATTTGATGACCAAATGCCTGAGCAGGTCCTACCAGCGTAAACTTAAAAAAACCTTTATTGGCGGATGGCGTATAACTCAGTCCTGCCACCAAGCTGCGATACTCCAAGGGATTCCAATAAGAGATGATTGCATCGCACGATAAGGTACTGTAATCACTCACCGCGCCACCGGCATCGAGATCCGATTTTGTCTGAAAAAGTGAATTGACTGCGACCGCCTTCGGATTCTCCGGCATCCATTTGCCATCATTCAGAACCGTAGTGCTGATCTGAAAATCGACATGCTCAAATCCTTCATAAGCTTGATAATATGTTTTAAAACCGCCGATGCCTTTTGGCAAACCACTCCACTGTATCGTCACATTAAAATCCGACAACTGTTTGCCAGCCGCTTCCGGACATCCGACTACTAGATAAGATCCTGTTTCCGGAATTGGGCCGAAGGGTGCAAAAGGTACCAGGGGGGAGAGCTGCCCGATATTATTTTGCAGCAACAGTCTTCTGCATCCTTCCACGGCCACCTCAATCCTGATCCAGGCCAATTCAAACACGCTCAAGATCCCATAAGGATATAAATAACTTCTCGGATTGAGCACAAACTTGATCACCGGCAATTGCGTTGCATAGCCCTCTCCATGAATTTCCGGCTGATAGGAAATGATAGGAGGAAAATCTTCTGGCAGCACGAAAGTAATGGCCAAACTGTTTCTTTCTAGTTGTCGGTCCATCTCTGCACAGGAAGGCAGATATTCCGGTATTTCCAGCCATCCATCTTCAGTGGACAAGTTGATGATAAAGAGATCCCTGAAAACCTTGAAAAAGGCCTGTTGTTTCTGAATATGTGTGATTGCCTCCACGCCATTCTCGGATGACTGCATGGCGGCGGCAATTTCCTGAATCCATTGTTCCAGAGTCGGTTTTTGTGCATCCGATGACGAATTCACAAACTGCATTTTGATACATACCGTACGCCGCCCTTCCTGTAGCAGCAGTGCTTTGCTCGCCAGTGCAAATCCAATACGCGCATGATGCTTTTCCAGAACAATCTCTTCGCCATTCTTAGGCGCTCCCATTAGTGGATAAGCTTGGAGGCACGCCGGCTCCAGTCCTTGAGTGTCTGTAAAAACAGGCACATCATTCAGCCAACAACCGGTAGTCAATTGTCTCTTAGTTTCACCGGATGAATGCTTGAAAGTAACAGATTCCGATAAGCAGTTCTCAGGAAAATTCAAACCGTCACGCGAGAAAAATAACGTATGCACGGCATTCACTGTTGCATCAGTAATGGAAACATCCTCATTCGAGCAATAAACAATGTCTTGTTTATTCTCATCCTGTCCGGCCAAAAATTCTGTTCCTTTAGGGATGAATATCGCTTGATCTTTTTTATTGGGAACAATTACCAAATAAACATTATCAGATACAAAGCCACGCGCTTGTACCTTGAGTACCTGATCATAATAAAAATCGATATAGTTCTGCGTAAATCGATTCATCTTATTTTGCAGTTTTTGGAACAACTGCACAAAAGCAAGCAATAATCCGATCGCCGGATCATGATTTTGACTGACCAATGAGGTTGATAGCATCTTAGCTGCGCTGTCCTGCACCATTTCGATGGCTTTGATGAAAGCATACAAGCTTGATCGAATTGCTGCCTTGTCGGGTACCTGCAGGGAGGATTTTTCCGGCTCGGAGGGAATGCTTCTTTCATCAGGAAATACCAGCATCATTAGATCGTGCGAGAAAATTCTCTCTAACGATCGGTATGCCAGCAGCTGATCCAAGTATTGCCTGAATAGATCAATATCTTTTTGTAGCCCCAGCAGCACGCTTTCTACCACTTTGCGGAGTTCTGCGCCTATTTGATTTCGTGTACGGCCCAGTAACTGAAACCAATGGTCCAGCATGTTAATTGCTGTAAACACGGCAATCATCGGCTGACTGATCTCTTTGGCTGGCATTTTACGTAGCGCTTTGATCAATTCGTTATTTGCCGGCATTGTGTTTGCGCTGTACTCAACCCCTGCCATCATCTTATTTAGATCAGTCGCCAATATGGTCGCAATAATCACCGTTTCATCGACCAGAAAAAAGTGTTCCCAACTACCTTCCGCTTGATTATTCAGATTATAGAATTTCATCACTCGCGCATAATCAGCCACCATCGCCAACAATGTGTGAAAATGCATATCAGCCACATTGAAATAATCTTTTTCCAATGCCGGCAGCAATCTTTTTGACTGACTTCTACCGTCACTGATATGCAGCTGATATTTTTCTGGTAGGTTGGTTTGATATTTTATTGACATGCCAAGAGAACCTGATCACTTAACATTGGTACCTTCGGTAAAATAAAACGGATAAACGATATTGTGGCGATTATTGGTTGCTCGCACGATATACGTAATATTGATTTTGATCACACCATTCAGGATATCTTCATGATTATCCGAAACCACTTCGACATTTTCCACCACCACCCTTGGTTCAAAAAATAGAATGGCGCGTTTAACCAGATCAACCATGACCGTGATAGTAGTCTCGCTAATTTCTTCAAAGACTTGCGATTTCAATCCACAACCATAAGTTGGCTGCATGATTCTTTCACCAGGGCTGGTTGATAAAAGAATAACCAAGCTTTCACGAATATCCTCTTCATCTGAAACTTTCTTGACAGAACCATATGGATTAAATTCGGGTGGAAAGCTCCATCCCGTTCCGAGAAATGATTTATCACTATTCGCCATCTAAAGATCATCCATTTTAGCCACCGATCATGACCGTTGGACAGCCAGCAACGATGACCCCGCCATGGGCTGTCGTATCACCCATCCTAGCTGCGGGTTTGTTACCGATCATGACCGTTGCGGATCCTTTAACAATGCTATCCGGCGGCCCCACACAAACACACATGTCACCAATGACAGCAGCCGGTAATTTACCAATCAGCACATTTGGCACACAAGGTCCGCTAACAGGCCCACCCACATGAGGAATAGGAGGCACGGCGGGAGTCTGCATCGGGCAGGTATGCATGTCTGTAATTCTCGCTGCAGGTGGCACAACATCACTCCTTCAAAATGATAGAGAAGCTTCCAGTATTGCGTATACAGTTAGTTGATCATCACCATGGCACCTTTCACGGTAGTCTGGCCACTCGCAGATAACTCTGCCGTGGCATTGCCTTTCGCGCTAAAACCAACATTTGCTTGGTGATTGATATTGAGCCCCTGATTTTTGATATCCGCCTTTGCAGTCGATTCAATATTTCCCACCGCATCAATGGTCACTTTGCCTTTAGCACTGATCTTGATGTCTTTAGGGCTATCTATCACGATACCACTGGAACTGAGCTCAATTTTGTTGGAATTTTGATCTTGCAGCAAAATGGATTTCTGATCGTCGCTGATGACTATTTTGTTATTGCCTGGTGTGATCACGGTGATGATTTTCTTTTCATCATCAAATTCCAATTTAAGTTTACTGCGAGTGACGACCGCTTTAATGAAGTTATCTGCGGTAAATTCATAGGCAGGTTTTAATTTACTGCTATATAAGCTGCCGAGAATCACCGGATAAGACGGATCATTGTTAAAATACCCCAGCACCACTTCGTCACCAATTTCCGGTACAAAAAAAGCGCCCACTGCACTAGACCCATAAAAACTGACCAGCCGAGCCCAGACACCATCAGTTTCAGACTGCAAAATCGGAATGAATACTTGAATTTTGTATTGACCATCAGGATCTGCATCCAATTTCTTCACAACACCAATCTGCAAACCATTTACACCGGGTACCAAGCCTGATGCCAGCGGTGCTTGCGTTGCATATTGTTCGGTAAACCATTGCGGCGACAAACCAAACTCAATTTCTGTCACCCAATTTCCAGATTTGATTTGATGATGTACTGCTGTCACCAGTACATTGCCATTGAAACGATTACCGACGCCTTTCAGCTCAACCAAATCACCGATTTTAACTTTGGCGCTTCCTTGAAATGCCGCATGACCTCTTATTCGGGCTAGCCCCGACTTCACTTGCTGTCCCTTCACCCACTCGGTCAACGTGGCGTTATCCAGGGGGACGCTGGTTTGCAATCTAAAATAATCGGGCGCAATCACACCCGCTAATGTATCAGCAGCCAAATCGCCTTGCCCGGTCAGTTGATTCGGACCTGCCTGCACCTCCTGAATGGCTTGGTCAGTTGGGTTCCAGGCAAAACCTTTCACAACCGAGAATTGTGCAGTAGCATCCACATCTGCGCCAAACGAAATCAGATCGATTCCATACGTCAATGTCAGCACGGGCTCACTCTCTACCTGCGGAGCTTTGACACTCACCTTTCCGGCATCAGCCGTGACCAAGAATCCATTGGCTTCCGCTCGGGTCAGCATAAAATCCCAGTCGGTACAATAATATTGCACCAACTCTTTATAACTGGTGTTAGTGACCGTCACATCCGAAGACAAGCCGTTATAGGCTCCAATCAGTTGACTGATAATGTCGCTGTCCTTCATGTTCACAAAATTGGCATTCTTGCGGCCAACTGTCATAGCAACAGCATTATCCTTACATTGAACGATTAAACGCGAAAAATTATCACCATCTAATTTTATGCCATGTTTGATCACCACCCCTTTAAAAATAGAGGTTAAGTTGCTGCCATAACCCGCACTGATATCAAGCACTGCTCCGGGCTTAAAATCATCGGCATTACTTACCGGGAAATCGTTATTCGGCATGTCCCCATCTAAAATTGTTATTCTGGCGGCAGGAATTTTATTAACACTGCAGATAACCTCAATAGCAGCAATTTGAGTCGTGTCGGCAATGTCATTGCCATTGCTTGAAATCTTTATGGAGATAACGCCGGTGCTGTTCAACAGAGGAGAATCTGCCATGACAAGCCTTAATTTAATGGAGGGAATTGCAGTTTAATCCCTGGTTTCAGATCACGAAAATTTGTCAGATTATTAATTTTGGCAACGTCAATGTAATAAGTGCAATCCTGGTAAATCTGGTAACACAGCAAAGGCAGGGTATCTCCTGCTTTCACCTCGATCAGGTGCGTTAAATCGGGGGATTCCTGCGCGGCTTCTTTGGATATTTCCTCGCTGCTCTGATACTCGATCAATGTCAGCGTGACCTTGGCCCGCAACGGTAAACCGCTCGGCTTGAATAAGGTATAGTTAAAGGTCAGTGATTCCACCCGCCCATAAAATAAAAGACTGCCCCACTTTAACTGGACGATAGGCGCCTCGTGTTTACTACCCACATAGGTATAAGCAACATTTTTTAATAATTCAATTTGATCTTTGACTGACGCCGGTGTGCTGTTAGTTGAATTCTGATTGGCTGTGACAACCCCAGTACCATCCAATACCAGCTCTTTCAGAACAATTTTTTCCGGGTGGCTGGCATCATATTTGGCTTCGGTTCCAGGCTGCCCAAGTACTCGATTCTTTGCATAACTCAGTTTAAACGTGTGCTCATATCCGGCGGGATTGATCAATGCCTCAAATTTCTTCTTCGAGCTATCGACACTGATTTTTCCATTGTTGACGACACATTTAGAAATCGTTAGAAGAGCCTTCTGACCATTGCTATTGGGCATCTAACGCTCCTCCTTGTCTCGCAAAATATCAACAATCAGTCGCTGACATTCGGCCAATACTTCTTCTTTTAATACACGGCATTCCTCAGAGGTATCAGAATTCTCTCGTTCTGCTCGCTGCACGATATTGGATTTGATCAGTAATTGCTTAATTTCTATCGCCATATCAAGTTGTTAAACAACCTAAACAATACGCTTTGAGAATGTGTAACTAAAAACGATCTTTTCTATTGCCACTTCATTTTTAGTTGAACCAAAGCTTTCGATTTCCCATTTCACCGGATAAGCGGAATCAAATAGCCATCCCCGAATCACTTTTTTATTTTCATCCATCAAAAAAACCCGGATTGCTTTGGATTCAATTGATTCTATGAAATCCTTCTCCATCACCGCTTTGCACCATTTCACCAGAGGCGAGGTCATAGGTGCAATACCACGCTTCATCTCCAGATTGGGATGTTTAATGCCTTTAGGCAATTGATGGACAAATCTATTTTCACCACCTTCCACAACCTGCTCAACATCAATCTCAGAAGAAATGCCCGACACTTCCATGAAGGAAGTGTCGACAGTTTCTTGCGGACCTCCAAACATGACTTTAAAATAAAAGGCTGAAGGTGGATAACTACTATCTGTTAATGGCGCGCTATCATTCATTTAAATGTCGTTCTGCCTTGCGATCAAAACACGCGATTATTAACCATTAACTTCCAAGCGCGATCGTCAGACCTTCATGCACAATCTCTATGGTTTCAATAGCCACTTCATTGCCTTCAGATTTCAAATCAGTGCCCGTAATCTTTGTCGGCCAAGCATTGGTCAGCGTCCATACCATCACTGCTTTACCCTTTTCATCCAGCAAGCTGATGGTTACTGGCAACCGTTTGATGTTATTCATCTCGATCTGATTAAACCACTGCCAGAACTTATTATCGCCTTTAAAGATGCCCTTTTTCATAGTGACATTGCCAAACTTCTTCATGCCCGGCATTTTAATGACCGAAAACTGCGGACTGTCACCATGGCGATATTTAATCTCTTCAGATTGAATGTCTAATCCACTGACTTCCTGAAAAGACATCACTTGCGAATCCCACTTAACTTGAAAATAAAACTTGGGTACGGGCCAAACTGTCGCTGATTGACTTGATCCATCATCTGCCATAATTTACCTCTACTTTTATGATTAAGAAATAAACACTTATACGAACCACACGAGTCCCGCCATGTATCAAGTTAAGATTTCTGCATCTGTTGCTGAAATGTGATTTCGATAAACTCTGCCGGACGGCTCATTGCCACCAGTACCGTCACACGAAGCATACCATCCAGAATATCCTGGGAGGTCATCGTTTCACCCAGACCAACGAACACACCAAAAGCATCTTCCGGAGATGCGCCAGCCAAACCACCGCGTTTCCAGACACTGATCAGGAAATTGCTGATCATGCTTTTGATTGTTACCCAAGTCGTCGAGACATTAGGCTCAAAGACAGAAGCCTTAGCTGCAAGCTTGACGGATTCTTCCAACATAATCATAGTCCTGCGTACATTGACATAGCGCCAATCCAGACTATTTCCATCCAGTGTCCGTGCCCCCCATACCAACGTACCTTCACCGATAAATGTACGAATGGCATTAATCGACTTACCTGCGACTGTCACATTCAAATCTTCCTGTTGTTCATGTGTAATTTCGACTGCCGGGGAGACCACTGCATTCAAACTGACATTCGCGGGCGCTTTCCATACACCGCGTGAATTATCGACCATAGTGTAGACACCGGCCATCGCAGCACTGGGTGGTAACAAATTGAGTTTCAATTTGATGTGATCCAGAATTGAGTTATAGACTGGACAAACAGCGCTCAGAATTTTGTGGAGATCTTCATCAGAGGACATTTTGTCTGTCTTGGGCGTTACACCGATTTCAGCAATTTTGTCAGCAATCTCTTTTTGCTTCTTAGCATCCAACTGACTACTGTCCAACTCAGCTTTTAGTACCGCCTGCAATTTATCCAGATTGGAAATATTTTTAAAACTCAAATCACTGGATTGTACGATGGAAGTATTCAACCAGGGATAATAAGCTGCTGCGAAGTCGAGACTATTGACACCAAGATCATTTCTAAAATTTACAATGCAACCACTATCCTGCGCTTCTTTATAACCATCATAAATATCAAGGATAGCAAAGCGATTCTTCATCACTTGCCCACAGTGACTCAAAGTAGCTTGCTGTAATGCAATGCAATCAGCTTGCGCCAAGGACATGGCATCAGGTATGACCACCATGGTGGGTTCTTGCTCTTTCAATAAAGCATTAATCCCGTTGTCAACCAGTTTTGTCTTATCAATCGGCTGTTCATAATTGCCCACGGAAACAATATAACAAGCACCTCCGCCATTTTGAAAAAAAAGCATCATGCTGTGATACAAAAAATATCGGGAGCCTTGGAGCTCTAGTGCATATGCCGCATCATTACTGGAGAAGTCCGCTTCCCCTCCCGATGCAACATCAAAATCTTTAATCTCATACTGTGCTTTGGGCGGTCCGCCAAAAAAACTATTGAATTCAGACATGGATGAGATGCGCCATGCTTTGTTCAATAAAGGTTTCCCTTTGTTACTGGCCTTTTCTGTGTACCCAATGAATGCCGGTACCGCAGTAGCCACTTCCACGACAGAATTTGGAAACGCATTCTTTTCAACAATGTAAACACCCGGTGTTTTGTACTGCCCCATAATCAGCTCCTTTTAATTGGAATCGTCGCGCTCTACAACTATTTTCTATCACCTAGTAAATAACAAATCGACAAGTTTTCTGTTTCCGTCTATCACCTTGTTTCAATTAAAGATACCGCAGCTTAACGGAAGAGTCGCTAAGTCTCAAGTTCCACATCAAGAATTATAAAAATAGAATGAGTAACTAATTCATTGAAATCCAATTCCATATTCTTTTATTCAGCACATAAGTTATCATTTAAACAACGAGTTATTCCTTAACCATACTTCCAATTCCGCAGCCGGTGCAGGTTTGTAAAATAAATAGCCTTGATAGTAATCGCAGCCGTGCTGGCATAAGTAAACCAACTGTTGCTCAGTTTCCACGCCTTCTGCGAGCACCGCCAGCTTCAAACTCCGCGCCATGGCAATGATGGTAGCCGCGATTTCACGATCATTGGGGTCGTGCGGCAAACCGTGCACGAAGCTCCGATCAATTTTTAATTTATCGATGGGAAAGCGCTTCAAATATGTCAGCGAAGAATAACCTGTACCAAAATCATCGATTGCCAGGCGCACGCCCAAAGCTTTCAAGGTTTTCAAGATATTGATGGATTGCTCCGCGTGCTCCATAAACATACTTTCAGTCAATTCCAGTTCCAGGCAAGCTGCCGGCAATCCGCTTTCTGCCAATACACTTTTCACCAATTCGACCAAATTCTCTGACTGGAATTGCCGCACAGATAAATTGACTGCGATCACCAGGGACGGAAAACCGGCATCTATCCAGGCACGTCCCTGAGCACAAGCTGTGCGCAACACCCATTCCCCCAGCGGCACGACAAGACCGGTTTCTTCGGCGATGGGAATAAATTTTCCTGGTGATATCATAGCTTTGCCCGGTGGCTGCCAGCGCACCAAGGCTTCGACACCGACTGTCTTGCCGCTGCCAGCATGAATGAGCGGCTGATAATAGAGAATGAATTCCTCTGCCGTCATCGCATGGCGCAAATGGTTTTCCATCACCAGACGCTCGTTTGCCGCAATGCTTAACGCCTTGGTATGGTAACGATAAGTATTGCGCCCCTCCTGTTTTGCCAAATACATGGCCATATCCGCATGCTGAATCAGTTCGGTGACACTACTTGCATCGTCCGGAAAAAGACTGATACCGATACTCGCATTGATAAAAATCTCATGTCCGCTCGGCAAAGTGAACGGTGTGGTGAGCAAATCAATCAGGTTTTGCGCCAAAGTAGCGGGCTCACTGGGATCTCTAATGTCCTCCAGGATTAGCAAAAATTCATCGCCTCCCAGTCGCGCCAAGGTATCTTCTTCGCGCAACCGCTTCTTCAGGCGAGAAGCCATCATAATCAAAAGCTCATCACCAACAGGATGACCCAGGCTATCGTTGATATTTTTGAAACGATCCAGATCGAAATACAGTGTTGCCACTCGATGATGGTGCCGCTGTGCACGCTCAATGGCATGATGCAAGCGTGAATGCGCCAGCAAACGGTTGGGCAAATCAGTCAATGGATCATAGTGCGCAAGATGTGAAAGACGCGCTTCCGATTGCTTTATCTGAGTAATGTCGGTAAATACACCGACATAGTTGCAAGGTTCTTGCCGATCGTTAAATACCGTGCTGATCGTCAGCCACTGAGGATAGATTTCTCCATTCTTGCGGCGATTCCATATTTCTCCGTGCCAATAACCGGCAGTGAGGAGACTAGCCCACATCACTTGATAAAATACCTCATCGTGGCGACCTGACTTGATGATTTTTGGATTCTTTCCCAGCACCTGCGCTTCACCGTAACCAGTAATTTCGATATATGCACGGTTAACTGCAAGGATGCACGGTGTCAAATCAGTGATGACAACTCCTTCCCGCGTGGATTTAAATACCGCCGCTGCTTGCCTCAGGGCTGTGGCAGCATATACTTTTTGCACAGCCAACGCAGTAATGCTGGCGAATTCATTCACCAAGGCCAGATCAGCAGACTCTGGCTCCCGAGGCGTGTGATGATAGATGGCAAAAGTGCCTAGCACTGCACCGGCCTCATCCTTGAAAGGCACTGACCAACATGCGTGCAGATTGGCTTTACGCGTTAATTCCAGAAACGGCTGCCAATAGGGATGGCGATCAATATCCGAGACAATCACCGGCTCGCCGCGCCCAGCCGATGTGCCGCAGGAACCGATCCCATCCGCAATTTTCAACTGATCGACGGCCGCATTGTACTCATCCGGCAAACTGGGCGCTACGCCATGTTTCAGGCGACCAGTGAGTACGTCGAGCAACAAAATGGACACCAGCATACCGGGATTGATCATTTCCAAGCGGTGCGCAATGTCATCCAGTATCACCGAAAGCGGGTGATTGGCCACAATCAGATCCAATGCCGACTGATGGGCTTGTCGTATCAACTCGGCGCGCTTGTGTTCGCTGATATCCAACCAAGCGCCCACGATTTCAAGAGGCCTTCCATCTGTGCTCCGAATCAACCGGACCTCATCCAGAATCCAGATGATCCGTCCCGAGCGATGGAAAAACCGATAATCATGCGTCAACTGACCATCCTTGAGCAAAACCGCCTGACACGCCGATGCCGCCTCACGATCATCCGGATGCAGATGTGAGTACCACCAACCCGGAGCCAACACTTCTTCCGGAGTATAACCGAGTAGTCGCTCAATATTTTCGCTAACCCACACAGGTTGCAGATTTTTCCCAACAAAATGAAGATTGTATAAAATAGTCGGACTGGCGGCCAACAAATGGGAAAGACGCAGGCTGGTTTTCTTCAGGCTGATACGTTCATGCGCCAATTCCGCCTGATGCTGGACTTTTTCCAGCGTAGCGGTTATTTCGTAGAGATAACCTTCGTGCTTGGATAAATAATCATCTATACCCAAATGCAATGCACGAGCCGCCGCCATTTCGCTGCCTTGTCCAGTCACTAGCACAATTGGAATATTCAGCTTGCGATCATTGCGCAACCATTTTATAAACTCGAAACCATCCATGCCTGGCAATCGATAATCAATCAGCAGCACATCAAAACGTGCATTCTGCTCAACCGGATTCAACGACAAAAGTGACACAGCATCCTCGGCACTGGTCACCGCAGTCAACTGAATATGAGGAGCATGTAAAACCAGATGACGGTGCATCAGATCAATATCAAACACATTATGCTCAACATACAAAACACGCAATACGGGCTGATTGCGATCAATGCTGCAGCGTGAGCGTTCCAATGCGGCGCGCAGTGTCCGTGGCAAACGCTCCAGATAGTCATCGCGCTTGACCAGATAATCATCGGCACTGGCTTTGAGCGCAGCCACTGCAGAGTCTTGATCGCCGGATCCTGTCAGAATCACCACAGCCATTGGCAATCGCTGCTCGCGCACCCGAGTTAATGCCTCCAAGCCGGAACCATCCGGCAAAGAAAGATCCGTCAGCAGCAAGTCATACACATTGCCTTTGTCGTCAAGTCGTTCCAATCCCTCGCGTAGCGTCGATGCCACTTCCAATTTGATCTCAGGTGCTGTGCGCGCCAGGGTAAGCCGAGCCAAATCAGCATCCATAGCGGAGTCTTCAATATACAGAACACGCATGATATTTATTGAGGTTGCTCGTTGAATACGCACCAGTAGAGTTCTATATGCTGCGCTACTTCCATAAAGTTATCGAAGCCTACAGGCTTGACGATATATGAATTGACACCTAAATCGTAGGCGGTTTTGATATCACGATCTTCATTAGAGGTCGTCAGAATGACGATTGGAATGCGGCGCAGCACGGAGTGCGCCTTTAGCGTCCGCAGTACGGTCAGGCCATCAATGCGCGGCATATTGAGGTCCAGCAGGATAACGACTGGCTGGATCTCGCCTGCCTCCCAGCGAGGCACCCAAGCCAATGCTTCTTCGCCATCTCGTGCGACCAGTATAGGATTGACCAGTTTGCGGCGCTGAAAAGCCCGCAAAGTCAAATCGACGTCCAGCGGATTATCTTCGACCAAGAGAATCGGCGGATATGCATTCATCTTATTACTCCTTCGTTATGTCAGGTTTTCCTGCATGACAGGCAACTGTAAATAGAAGGTTGCGCCTTCACCCGGCATGCTATAGGCCCAAACTTGGCCTCCCATGCGCTGCATGGCTTTCTTGACCAAAGCCAAGCCAATGCCTGTACCAGGGTAATCCTCCTGTCGATGGAGTCGCTCAAAAATCTCAAATATGCGCTGATTATACTTCATGTCAAAACCAATACCATTATCACGTATCCACAGAATAGTCTTATGATTATTTAGATCAATACCTATTTCAATGCGTGAATGAGAGGAATGTCGACTAAACTTGATTGCGTTTTCCAACAGATTCCGCAGCACCAATGCCAAGCCTTCACGATCCCCCTGGATCCGGATGGACAGCAGATTGACGATAACTTCGATGTGACGGGCAGTAATCTCTTCCTCCCGCTCGGCAATCACCTGGTGAATTAATGCAACCAGATCCAGTTCTTTGGATTCCAATTTGCACCGCTCCATGCGCGAGTAGGCCAGCAAGTCATTGATGAGTTCATTCATACGCGTGACTCCAGCGCGAATATTGTTGATAAACAGCCGTCCCTCATCGTTCAATTGTTCGGAATAATCTTCCTCCAACAGGCGGCTGTATCCCTCAACACCTCGCAGCGGCGCCTTTAAGTCGTGGGAAACAGAGTACACAAAACTTTCCAATGATTGATTCAAGGTTTCCAACTCGGCAGTACGTTCCGCAATGCGTTTCTCCAAATTGACATTTAGCTGTTGCAAGGTCTCTTCAACTATTTGCTGCCGGGTGATATCCTCAGTAAACATGGCAATACCGCCAATGGCACCACCCACCTGAAACCAGGGACGCACTTCCCAACGCAACCACTGCACACTTCCATCTAAACGTTTGAAACAATCCTCGTCAGAACGAATGACTTCTCCAGCCAAACATTTGCGATGGATGACTTTCCATTCTTCAGGAATATCTGGAAAAACATCATAATGACATAATCCAAGTAAGTCACGATCGCCAAGACTGTAATCGCTCAACCAGCGCTGACTGAAGGCAAGATAGCGCATCTCGCGATCAAACATGGCCAGTGAGGCGGGTGCATATTCAATAAACAGCTTGAGTTGCTCTTTGCTTTCTTGCAGAGCCACTTCAGCTAATTTGCGTTCAGTAATATCCTGCACATTACCATGCAGTGCGATAATGCGGTCATCCGCATCGCGGATCGCCTCGCCGCGAGCAATAATCCAACGATGACTGCCATCTGAGTGCACGACTTCAGCGTCACATTGATAAGCCTGCCCCTCCGCCAAACATTTTTCTACTGCAGCCTCCAAATTCACCCAACTTTGTGGCGTAAAATACGATGACATTTCCTGATAACTCGCTGGCGGCAAATTCACGTCACGGCCGTAGATATGGTAAATCTCCTCCGACCAAATATGCTTGTTGCTGCCGATATCCCATTTCCAGTGGCCAAAATTGGCAATGCGCTTGGCTTCCAGCAGATTCGCCTCAATGTCTTTACGATCCTGAATATTTTGAATAATGGTAATGAAATAATCCGGCGTATTATCGGGACGACGCACCAAGGCCACCGTGAGCCCTACCCAGATCACGCTGCTATCTTTACAGATATAACGTTTCTCTATCGAATAGGTAGTGAGTTCACCAGCCAGCACGCGCCTGAAATATGCCAGATCTTTATCCAGATCATCCGGATGCGTAATATCCTGAAAGGTCAGCGTCAGCAAATCCTCATGACTATAACCAATGATTTCACACAACTTATCGTTTACACTCAACCAGCGTCCTTCGGGCGAAACGATTGCGATGCCCACGGCAGCTTGTTCAAAAGTTGCTTGAAAGCGGATTTCGCTTGCGCGCAATTGTTCACGAATACGCTGACGTTCAGTCAGCAGCTTATCGACTCGCGCCAGCAATCCATCCACGGTAAAGGGTTTATTCAGATAATGCTGTATGCCCATCTTAAGCAGCTTGACACACAAATCATCATCCGTTTTCGAAGTGAGCATCACGATGGGCACATCTGCCATTTTGGGCCATTGCCGTAGTTCTCTCACCATTTGATCACCATTCATCACTGGCATCATGACGTCAGAAATAATCAAATCGGGCGCTATCGCCAGCGCTTGCTCAAGTCCTTGTTGTCCATTGAAGGCGCAAGCAACCCGATAATGTGCGCGCAGCGTATCCGCAATGAACCGGTTCATATCCACGTTATCTTCTACCACCAGCACCAATGGCTGATAACCAGTCGCTGGAGGTGCAGGAACAAGCCCCGGAGCAATCACTGGACTCGATTGCAACTCCTCGACCACTTCGTGCAATAGAACCGTATCGAGCGCAGTCGGCGCATTGAGCCATACTGACTCAGCAAGCGCCTGGCGTGGCAAGGCGATTTCAAATGTCGCCCCTCCCCCCGGAGATTCGGTCAGTTGAACCTTGCCGCCTAACAAACCGACAAAATCCTTGACGATGGCCAATCCTAAACCAGTACCGCCATGATCCCAATTGGCATGGTTGTCAACTTGCGCAAAGCGCTTGAACACATGCTCACGCATATCAGCTGGAATACCTGGTCCATTATCCTGTACTGCAAGACATACTTGATCCTCCGCTGCAGTCAAACGAACGGTGATCACACCATGATCCTGAGTAAACTTGAAAGCATTGGAGAGCAAGTTGAGCAACACGCGTTGCAATTTCTCGTTATCACCATCCATCATCAGTGTTTCCGGAGAAATCACGTGATAAGTGATATGCCGATCCTGCGCTAATGTCTCAAAGTGGCTGGCAATAGTTCTTACCAGCATGGCCAAATCAAGTCGTGTCCAATAGACATTGACACAGCCAGCTTCCAGTTTGGCCGCGTCCAGCAAATCAGTGACATTACGATAGAGCAAACGTGCATTGCGCAGCATCAATTCCGTCTCATGACGATCTTCCAGTGGTGCATGATCGCTGATGAGCAAACGCAAACGGTTCTCCAGCGGCGACATAATGAGGGTCAGCGGTGTGCGCAATTCATGGCTGACATTCACAAAAAATTCCGATTTCAGACGATCCAGTTCCGTCAAACGCTGATTGAGGCGCGACAACTCCTCCATGGCGGCCTTCAATGCACGATTGGCTTTCTTGACTTCATCCGCGCGACGCATGATTTCTGCCTCCATGCGCTCAATGCGCATGTCCACTTTGCTCAATAGCGCTGTTTTATCGGGATTCGTGCGTTCACGGCTGACAATGAATTCGGTGACATCTTCCACATGATGGATGATGTAGATAACATGACCTTCTGCATCGAACACGGGGGTATTGACCGGACTCCAGTACTTATGCTCGAAATGCCCGCTGTCATCATGCAGCGGAATATCGTACTTCTGTACATTCATGATGTCCGCGCGCTTTTCCTTCAGCACATGGTTCAAAGAAGCACGCAAATCATTGACGCCGCTACTCAAATGATCATCTGGATTATCAGGAAAGATCTCAAACAAGTCATGTCCCACGATAGCTTCTCGTTGCGTGCCAGTCACTTCCAGGTACTTATTATTCACTGCCACGATGGTAAAACCACTATCCGCGCGCAAGATCAAATAAGGATGGGGGCTCACCTCAAATAGCTGTTGATAGGGCGGAACATCATGCATAGATATCTCCGGTATTTGAGGGGGTGCAATTCAGTCATACCCAACCATGTACTTTGACGAAGCGTTTTTCAACTTGCGCGCACAACATCAAAGTCAATGATCGTTTTTTAACCGCAGGAATATTAAACTGATTTAATCAAGCCTGCCAGTTTGAGATAACATTTGTATCCAAATAGCAACATAGGATATTCACCCTTAATCAATTGCCCCATGAACCTCACACCATAATAGTTTTCTAGCTATGGAAAAACATCGGGAAACAGTATCAATTACTGGCAGGGGATATACTTGACTACGATGACGCCAGCCCCTCTGGCGAGAGTCGGGGCATTACTCTTACCGATCGACAGCATGGGCACGCGTATCATGATGCAGCAAGCTGCAAATACTCCAGCATTTCAGGTGCATGCATGAAATGTAAAAGATCAATCTAATCCAATGCTAAGGAAACGCTGATTAATTGACTGTACGAGATGAAGCACGAGGCGCACGGAACGCAGCAACCGAGACATATCAACATGATAGGCGAGGAAGCGAGTACCGCGCAACGAAGTGATTCGCTCGTACAGTCAATTAATCAGCGTTTCCCTAATTAATAAAAATCTCCGAAACATATTCCCTCTGCCCATTCAGCATTTCACCGACCATCTGATGCACACTCGCATTCGGCAGACGTTTGATGAGCACTTTATCTCCCAGGCTACCGGATTCGCGTAATTGTAAACGCTGAGACGGTCGCTCTTGAATAGGAATAGTCGCTGAGGACTGAAATAGCATCGACTCGCGGTTTCCAGACAACAAGATGTTTCCTGTAGGATTGAATTGCAGGGCATTGTCCAAATCCGCAATGTACACATTACGTTTCGACAAGTCCCCCAGGATGTAGTACTTCCAATAAGTTTGAAGCGTTGCAAAGCGGATATGAAACTGGCGCGCGCCCGCATCCAATTGTTCCGAACATAAACCTGGCTCGTCGGCAGTAATATTCATTTGCAGCATAAAGACCGGCTTTACGAAATAATCTTTCCGATCCAGCAAGCCAGCCAATGAAGCAGCATTGATATCAATCCATGCACGATCCAAGACATTAGGTTCACGATGCAGCATCTGCCTGCCGGTTGCATCCGGCACTACCGATTGATTATTGAAATACAACAAATGGTTATCCGCGGGTGCACCAGGCAGCGTGTAGCGGAAAAAATTGGGGTCTTTGGAAAAGACTTTAAACGCCAGCGACAAACCTTCTTCAGCGTGAAGACGCAATCGATTCAGAGGATCTTGCTCATAAAAAACCGCAATGCCGCTTTCAGATGATTTAACGATTAAACCTGTTTTATTCAGCGTAGTGTCAGTCGATCCGGTAGGAATAAATTCGAGGGATTTACAAACATCACCGGAGAAATAAGCATGCTCAACCGAAACACTGAACAACAGACGATAGGCGCCCATAGTTTGCTTAACCCTTCACCTTTTCCCAACAGGGATACATTGACAATTCAGCTATCACAGCACTAGGAACCTTATACCCAGCCTGCAAACCGCTCGCGTTTTTACGGCATGCTATCGCACGGAAGGCTTGGGTTCGCTCACCAGCGGAATACGTCCGGTGATGTCTTCCGCATCGAAAGCCACCATCCGCACCCGATACATAATCGAAGGCAGGTATTTTCCACCTAAAGCACCCCATAAGTTGCTCAGATCCTGAATGGACAGATTCTCGATATCCAGAATCAGCTTCTCGATTCTCGAATCCATTTCCGGTGCAGTTTGGTGATCGATCACATAGTTCTTCTGAAAAAAACTGATAGTGCTGGATAGAAATTTCAGCGCTTCCGAGTAGCTGTTACCGGTAAAATTGGCGGTCATCATCAGATACAAATTGAAGTAATACGGTGCGCTACCCTGCATCTCGCGCCGTCCGACATCGTGCGAGCTCACTTGCCGGAAAGGAACGGCGTCTTTCTCGATATTCACCAGAAAAACAACCAGCTTGTTATTGACGTTCGCGGCAACGCTTCCATCCATTTCCAATAAATTGGATACCACCACTACGTCTTCTCCCAGATTGTAGGTGCGCCGCAGATATTGATTCAATTGGCCTGCAAGCAACTGTATCGCCAGATTAATCATGGGTAGTATCCGGTATGATGTTCAAGTGCATCCCTACTAGCGGCGCTTTTGACCAAGCAAAGATCCCAGCAGGCCGCGGGTGATTTCGCGCGCAATGGATGAGCCCACCGAACGGGCGGCGCTCTTTGCAAAAGCATCGATCACTCCCTCGCGACGACCATTCCGTTTCCCTCCCGTTGAGCCGCCAAACAGCAAATCGCCCAATTCACCCAGAACTCCCTCTCCAATCTGTTTGATCGGATGATCGCCCTTCACAACGGATTGAGGCAAACTGCTCTGCGGATTATCAGCACCCATCCTTGCTTGCAGCATCTCAAACGCACTCTCCCGATCAATGGCCTGTTCATAAACTCCGGCCACGATGGAAGACTGCATCAATTGTTTGCGCTCATCAGGCGTAATGGGGCCAATCTGACTAACCGGAGGCAGCACAAAAGCACGCTCTGTCACCGTGGGAGAACCATCAGGCGCAAGGAAAGAAATCAGTGCTTCACCCACTGACAGCTCAAGTATGGCCTGCTTGATATCCAGTTTCGGATTGGGGCGCATGGTTTCAGCAATCGCATTCACTGCTTTCTGGTCGCGCGGTGTGAATGCCCGCAACGCATGCTGAATGCGATTCCCCAATTGGGTTAATATTTTCTCTGGAATATCAAAAGGATTCTGCGTGACAAAATAAACCCCTACGCCTTTGGAGCGAATCAATCGCACCACTTGCTCGATCTTCTCCAACAGCGCCGATGATGCCATGCTAAACAACAAATGCGCTTCATCAAAAAAGAACACTAATTTAGGTTGTTCACGATCACCGACTTCCGGCAGGTTTTCGTACAACTCGGACAGCATCCAAAGTAAATAGGTGCTGTACAGTCTGGGCGAATTCAGTAGTTTGTCGGCAGCCAGGATATTGATAACACCCTTGCCGTCGATGGTTTGCATCAAATCCTCGATATTCAGCATCGGCTCGCCAAAAAATTTGTCTCCACCCTGCTTTTCTATCTGCAATAAACTGCGCTGGATAGCGCCGATGGATGCCGGAGAAACATTGCCATATTGAGTCTTGAATTGATCGGCATGATCGCCGACAAATTGCAGCAGCGCCCGCAAATCCTTCAAATCAAGCAACAACAAACCATGATCATCCGCTACTTTAAACACCAAAGTCAGCACACCTTCCTGGGTTTCATTCAGATTCAGCAAGCGCGCCAGCAACAATGGCCCCAGATCAGAAATGGTTGCGCGCAGCGGATGACCCTGCTCCTGCAATACATCCCACAATATCACCGGATAGCCTTGCCACGCGGGCAGATCCAATGCTAACTGGTCGATACGTGCTTTTATTTTATCGGACAACGATCCCGTTTTACAGATGCCGGTTAGGTCACCTTTCACATCTGCCATGAATACCGGCACACCGATACTGGAAAAACTTTCTGCCAGCTTCTGCAAAGTCACCGTTTTGCCAGTCCCGGTCGCGCCGGTAATGCAACCATGACGGGCAGCCATTGCGGGGAGAAGCGCCAAGTCAGATTGGCCGGCTTTAGCGATAATCAATGGTTCAGACATAAGATTCTCAATAAATCATCAATAAACAATTACAAACATGTCAAGTCAGAAACAGACAAAACATTCCTAGTCGATATCCGGGAAAATGTACTGAATGTCCGATTGTATGTCAAACCACAGCAAAAACAATTGAAACCGATGACTCGATGTATACTAGGAGCAGAGTTTGTAGATTCTGATTATCTGAACTCGGCATTACCGTTAATCGTAATTTTGACTGATTCAATGATGAACTGATCAATACATGAACAAGCGACTCATTTATGGCGACATCGGCGGCACCAAGACTATTTTACAATTGGGTGAATTAGTCGATGGGCACGTGCATGAACAATTCACCCAGCGCTATGACAGCAGTGCCTACATGACTTTTTCCGACTTACTCGGAGAGTTCCTGCATCAGGCTGGCACAACAGAGTCATCCAATTCCTCGTTAGCGGCCTGCTTTGCAGTCGCGGGTCCCATCACCGAACAGCAAGTGCAATTGACCAATCTATCCTGGCAAATCAACAGCGCCCAGATTGCAGATACCTTTTCAATACCTACCGTGCAGCTCATCAATGATTTTGAGGCCGTTGCATTAGCGGTTGAAATGTTATCGCCTGTTGATCTGATCACGCTGCAAGCTGGGAAAGCACAAGCACAATCCATGCGCGTTGTGCTGGGAGCAGGCACGGGCATGGGCGTGGCATGGCTCACCTGGCAGGGAGATCGCTACGTTCCCTTATCAACCGAAGCAGGCCATATGGATTTCGCGCCGACTAACGTCCTGCAAATCAGCTTATTCGAAGCACTGCAGCAAAAATTTGGTCATGTCTCAGTGGAACGTCTGCTATCCGGTCCCGGATTAACCAATATTTTCCATTTCCTGCAAATGAACCTGGCGGCCTTTCCAGGTCTGACACAGCTAGAGCTAGCAGAAGATAGTGGCGCCACCATCACGGCTCTTGCGCTCACCCATAAGCATCCGATTGCCATCAAGACATTGAATTTATTTATCGAAATTTATGGCGCTTATGCCGGCAATCTGGCGCTTGCCGGATTATGCCGGGGTGGCGTATATATTGCGGGCGGTATTGCTCCTAAAATCATTCAATCACTCAGCTCAGGTAGTTTTGTACAGGCATTTTGTGATAAAGGACGATTTTCTGCCATGATGAGCGAAATTCCAGTGCATGTCATCATCAATCCCAATGTTGGTTTACTGGGGGCTAAAAGAAAAGCGCACCATTTATTAATTGCTCAAAATTGAGCGTTTGATCGAACTTGTCACAAGATTTGTCTTGTTATTCGATGTCTGTTGCTGTGTTCTATGGATTAATCCGCTGAACTAAGTATACGCTTACAAAAATAATTCTCACTAAGGAGAGTCTTCATGTTTTCGAGAACTGCTTTCACCATTACCGTCAATCCTAAAATACCCGCACGCCTGAAGCGACTGGAAGAACTCGCCAACAACTTATGGTATAGCTGGGATCGCGCGACACGCACATTATTCTCCCGACTTGATCCTTATCTTTGGGAAGCGGTAGGACATAATCCCAAGGCATTTCTCAAGCGCGTCGATGAATCCACACTGCTGAAAGCAACCGAAGATCGCGTTTTTCTCGCTACTTACAATAGCATTCTGTCCACTTATGATTCCTATCATTATGAATTTTCATCCCAGGACAATATTGCCGGACTTCAACCACGAGACCAGATTGCCTATTTTTGTTTTGAGTTTGGCTTTCACGAAAGCTTACCGATTTATTCCGGTGGACTGGGCATCCTGGCAGGAGATCACTGCAAATCGGCCAGCGATCTGCATTTGCCATTCGTAGCCATTGGCTTGCTCTACCGACAAGGTTATTTCTCTCAAACCATCGACACTCTTGGCAATCAACAAGTCACCTATACCATTGCGGACTTTGAAGATCTTCCGGTTACGCCAGTATTGCATGAAGACGGTTCGAGTGTACACATTGAAGTGTCGTTGCCACAGCGCAACGTGGTAGTGAAAGTATGGCAAGCAAAAATCGGACACGTCACTCTTTATCTACTGGACACCGACTTACCGGAAAACTCCCCGCAGGACCGTTATATCACGCACAACTTGTATGGTGGCGACAGAGTCATGCGCATTGAACAAGAAATCATATTAGGCATGGGCGGTGTGCGCGCGTTGCAGGCGCTGGGCATCAAACCAACCATATGGCACATCAACGAAGGCCATGCGGCCTTCATGATTCTTGAGCGCATTCACAATCTGGTGCAGCAAGGGCTTGATTTTGCCAGCGCTCTCGAAAGCGTAGCCGTCAATACGGTTTTCACGACCCACACTGCAGTGCCCGCCGGGCATGATTATTTCAGCGCCGACATGATGCAAACCTATTTTGAGCGCTTCTATCAAGGCTTGCATATTACCCGCGAGAAATTTATGGCGCTCGGTCACGTCGCCGAGAGCTCGGATTTTAATATGACCGCGCTGGCGATTCATGGCTCACGCACGCACAATGGTGTCAGCAAAATCCATGGTAACGTTTCTGCAAATATTTGTCGCGATTTGTGGCCCCAGATCGAGCCGGAAGAAAATCCGATGAGCTACATTACCAATGGCGTCCATGTACCTACTTTTCTCGCGCAAGAATGGTCTGATCTGTTTGACCGATACCTCGGTCATGAATGGCGCAGTAAAATGCGCGACACGGAATTCTGGACACGCATCAACAAAATACCCGATCATTTGTTCTGGAGTGTGCGTCAATCCTTAAAATCTCAAATGTTTTATGGCATACGCTCGCGCATTACGGAACAAAACACCCGCAATCATGGCTCCGAAGCTCATCTTGACCGATTACTGAAGTTCATCGACCCCATCAATCCGAATATCCTGACTTTAGGTTTTGCGCGCCGCTTCGCCACCTATAAACGTGCAGCATTGTTATTTGAGAATCTGGATTGGTTGCGCAAAATCATTCTCGATCAAGATCGTCCCGTGCTATTAATCTTCGCCGGCAAAGCCCATCCGGCTGATGTACCCGGTCAAGATTTAATTCGACGCATCAGTGAAATCTCACGCCTGTCTGAATTTGAAGGGCGCTTGCTATTGATTGAAGGTTACGATCTACGGCTCGCCCGGCGTTTGGTTGCCGGCGTGGATGTGTGGCTCAACAACCCAATTTATCCGCTGGAAGCCAGTGGCACATCAGGTATGAAAGCCGGTATCAATGGCGCAATCAACTTAAGCGTGCTGGATGGCTGGTGGGGGGAAGGCTACGATGGCAAAAATGGTTGGGCCATCAAGCCGGGACCAGAAAATATGGAAGGTGCGCTACGCGATAAAGAAGAAAGCCGGGCTTTCTACGAAATCCTGCAAGACCAAGTCGTTCCGCTTTATTACAACTATGGCAAACTCGGCTACTCACCGGAATGGGTCAAAATGGCCAAACATTCTATGATCACGCTATTGCCACGCTATAGCTCAACCCGCATGGTGGATGAATACGTAAAAAAATTCTATCTACCTGCCAGCCAGAAAGGCATGATATATGCTGACAATGACTTTGATGGCGCAAAGAAAATTGCCGCATGGAAAACTAAGATACGCAATGCATGGCAAGGCATCGCATTACGCCGATTGGATACACCATGCGATCGCATTCATTTCAGTGAAGCTTTAAATTTTAAGGTCGCTGCCAAGCTAAACAATTTAGAACCGCAGGATGTGATTGTTGAACTCCTGATCTGCCGCCAATTCAGCAAAACCAGACTATGTAATTTCAAACATTTCAGTTTTGAGTTTACTGGCATCAGAGAAGGTGATGAACATCTGTTTGAACTCAAGCTGACACCGGAATTATGCGGTAAGCAGGAATATTTTATTCGCATCTACCCTTATCATTCGCTACTGACTCATCCCTTGGAAATGGGCATGATGGTTTGGCTATAAGGCAAAACCAGGCGCACTCTGGATAAAAGCTGATCATTTTTGGTCAATGGGAGATTGATGCTTCGCTTCCAGCGGTGATAGGAAATTCTCAAGCTGCCTGATCGCTTCGTCCAGTGATGTCATGACGACTTTTACACCCGCCATATCCTTTCTTCGGGCGGATTGTTCAATAGCCGCGCATGCTTTTGCTAAATGCTTGGCTCCAACCATCAAGCTGGAGCCATTCATGCGATGAGCAGTGCGCTCGACTTGGCTGGCATCATTCTTTTCCAGCATCTCGATCAATTTGACATGATCGGTACGGATATATGAACGAAAATCCAGCAATACCTGAGTTTGTACCGCACCATCCGGAAATACCTTTCTCAGTTCGGTGAAATCTATTGGCTCTTCCATTGGATTCATTATCCACAGCATGTGTTAATCATTTCGGTTGACGGCTATCGGGAATGTCCAAAGCAAAATACGCTTATTTCACATCGATAAGGCTTTATAACCACCTGTGCGGTTTCGGCGCGAAGACCAATAACTTGATCAATAGCGCCAAGAAATCTCGTTTAATCTAATCAGCAAAGGCTTTTCACAGACCAGACTAAACGAAATAAAATTCCTGCCATCACCACAATCATGATAAAACCTCCATTGAATCAATGACCGCATTTTAGGAGGATCTCATGAATCATAATCCTGTTGGATGGTTTGAAATTTATGTACAAGATATGGATCGGGCTAAACGCTTCTATGAATCTGTATTTGAGGTTAAACTGGAACGCTTAAACAGCCCGATGGAAATGAATATAGAGCTGTGGAGCTTCCCCATGATCGCCGATCAAGCAGGCACATCTGGGGCTTTGGTCAAAATGGAAGGTGGCCCATCAGGTGGAAATAGCGTATTGGTTTATTTTACCTGCGCTGATTGTGCCGTTGAAGCAGCTCGCGCAGTCTCTTCAGGAGGGCAAATCATGCGTGCAAAAATGTCCATAGGTCAATACGGCTTTATCGCCCTAATCACTGATACTGAAGGCAATATGATTGGTCTGCACTCAATGCAATAGTCATGTTGCGCACAACAACTCCACTGTAAAGACCTCTGTACAACCGTGAGAATTTAACTGTAGTGACAGAGAAAAATTTCCAAATGATGCTGATTGCACGTCATTTTGGTAGAAAGTGAAGTTTTTCTCCTTTTTTAGGGGAGTTTTCCCCCCTTACGTAACATTTGGACGGATTGCTCCCCTTAATGGTTGATCTACGAAGATTTTGTTGGCTGCTTTTTTCAGATTCATGCAGATACTTTTCAGTATGACTTGGGCGTTGACTTTTACGGTACCGAAGTAGCTGGCGCGTCCCATTCTGAATAAGCGTTTAATTGTGCCGAAACACTGTTCGACAATGTAGCGTTTTTTGCTGATCAATTGATTCGCCAGCTTCTGGCGTGCCGATCAGTATAGGGCAGGGCAGAACCCATTCAGTTTCGATAAACAGTTTGTACGTTACTGGCTAGAAAAACAGGCTTGGAACAAAAAGGCTCCGGTGCCTGAATTGCCGGAAGATATTTTGCGTGTGACGGTAGAAAAATACCAAGAAGCATTGAGGTTGTTGGCATGATAAGCTTCTACGCGAACGAAAATGACTATCAAGATCGTCAATAAAGCGAGGGTACAACCAATGACAGTTGGTATCAGCATAGGTAAGAATAATATTCTTGATTATGGACCCCGATGGCACAAGCTTAACCGGGCTACTTGCTCTCATGACATTGAGTTGACGCCACACTTCAAAACCTTATAATCCCCATAGATTCCGTTCTCCGATGGTTCAGTACAATGAGGTTTATCCGCTGCCAATAAGGTCGCGGGTTTAACAAGTTTGGGGAGAGCGACAGATAACCACTATTCGTTATCCTTCACAACCCCATCACAATTTATCGAGAAAATAAAAATGTCTAATGAAGGCTATCACGAACCAATAGATGAACTTACTAATGAAACGAGAGACATGCACAGAGCTATCACATCACTCATGGAAGAACTTGAAGCAGTCGACTGGTACAACCAAAGAGTTGATGGTAAGCCTCTAACCCTTCCACATTAACACCCTGATACATCATCGCTATCCTCAAGCCTTTTACAAGGAGGAACGATGTCATCATCAGAAGCACGACGAATTCATATCGAAGCATGGCAAACCAGCG
>JAGOKN010000085.1 GCA_017994575.1 Nitrosomonas sp. | reverse complement strand
GCTACCAATTCCACCATCTGCTGACGAAACTCCGGTGGGTAAGCAGGTTTGTAGTTTTGTGTCATATTTCTTCTCCTTTAAACAGAACATAATGTGTCCGTTCAAAGGGGGCAACTCCAACTCCAATCCAGGCATTTCAACAACTGCCCCAGCCATTGCGGTGATATTTCTGTTGGTAGTTCTAGCGTATGACCTTGCGGACAACGTAAACACAGTGACCCGGATAACGAAGGCTCCAACTTGATCTCAACCGGAATCAAAGTTGACGCAACTGCAGCAAATGGTTGAGAATGATAAACCCGCAACCAGTTCGCGAACGTTTTGGAATTCAACTGATGCTGACGACAATAGGCCACCTGCGATAATCCACTCGACTGCCAAGCCTCTATATGTACTTGCTGATCTGTCGGTAATGACATTGGTGTTATCCTCTCAAAAAATATTTGAGGATAATTGAGCGCACTAAAAGATGTTAGATGGTGTCATTGGACGCTTACGCTTGTATGTCGCGAATTGCATATTGAGTCTGGAAAGCAGCACGCTCAGTCAGATGAGGAGCGGAGGGAGGAGGCGATGGTGGAGGATTTGATGAGGGCGAATCTATTTTTGTTCGATTGGGATCTGAAGATGGAGGTGGTTCATTGAAATCTTTAGTGTGGGTCATAACTGATTACTGGTGAGTAACAGGAAAAACGCCTTTTATAACAATAATTAAAATATTTACTCGATGACATTGCTCAGAGTTTGTCAATCGGTGTTTAATAACCTGACCGAACAATATCGGTCAGGTTTTGTGCAATTTAATCCTTAAATAATCAACAATGCTTTAGGGATAAATTATGCAGTTTTGACTTTCTTAGCTGGCACAGCATCCACCCGCTCTATTACTTCAAATTTTCTGGTATCTAAGTCAGTGAATCCAGTGAGGATCTGTAAATGAGGTACCAAATCCGGTACTCGATCCTTGATAATGTCGTGAGCAAACTTGCTAAGGAATATGGCTTTTTCTCTGGCCAGAAGATATTCAGGACCGCCTTTGTCTCTGAAAGCCGCTGAGGTCAGCAGGACGATGCCATTGGGATCGACCCGGCCATCATCGATGTTTCCTTTGAGTAACTTGGCTGCGGTTTCAATCGCAACGGACAGATTCGGATCAAAAGGTCCAACGATAAATGCGGTATTAATGGCATGCAGCCAGTCAAAACCACGGCCTACGCCTAATACCCACTCTTTGTGCTCAGCATCTTCAATAGGTCTGTTGGCGGCACGGATTTCAGCAACATGCTTGATATTGCCACGAACCAATGGGATCAGATCCCGCACAATCCTTTCAGGCATTGATGGATACAATGAGTAGAGTAATTCCTCGAGTTCCAGTTGTGAAGATTGGTTGATTTTAGCTAAATCAACTGCTGAGCGATCATCTTCACCATGTAAGATCAGCGCGTCAAGATCGGTTTCAATGCCGCAGACGATAGGAACCACTGCGCCTTTGCCATAGACACGTATAAATTGATCTTTTAGTTTAATAGCTGCGCTTCTGGCCGCATCAGTATCATAATGAAATCCTCTACAACCCCGGTGAGAATCTCCGCGTGCATAGTGATAGGTGACAAAAACCAAGCAGTGTCTGCCACGGTTGATGGAATATTGAACCCACTGATCAATTTTGTCTTGAAAGAACGGCCAGCCTAAATCAAATTTTCCACCCAGATTACGAAATGGCTGAATGATTCCAAGTGCTGTTTGAGTCATAACTGGTAAATGCAATCTACCGTCCATACATTTCAGGGCGGCTATCTCAGTAGGATGTTCGCCCCTGTATCTACGACGCTCTGATGACAAGTCCATGAACGCACGGGAATGTCGTTCATTGAGATCAAGCAAATAGTCGATACCGGTAGTGCGAGGATTATTCATGTTTCTTCACTCTCCAATTTCAATAATAAAGGGCTATTAGGGTGTTTTAGTTATCAATCTTGATAACCACGCTTCCGAAGCGATTTGGTTAGTATTAAGAATATAATCAGGATAAAAACCAAATCCTAATATTAACAGCGATGGGATGAGTAGCAAAATCATTTCGCGTGGTTGTAGATCAATTGCCTGTTTTACACTAATGTGAACAACCGGACCTAGAAAAATCCGTTGGGTAAAGGACAGCATATAAGCAGCACCTAGAATCGCACCTGATAAGGCAGCTACACCCAATACCGAGTGAGTACTGAGGGCACCGACAATCATCAGCAATTCAGCTGGGAAGCCGCTGGTACCCGGTACGCCAATACTGGCCAAAGTAAATAAAAAATAAAAGAATGTCAGTTTAGGCATCACTTTGGCCAATCCGCCTAGATGAATGGCTTCGGTGCTGCCTAACCGATGATGGATGAAACCCGCAACCAGCATTAATGCACTGGCTACAAAAGTAAAGTTGATCAGTTGAAAAATGGCACCTTGAAAGCCTTGTATATTTAATGATGCAATCCCTACCATGACCAATCCGACGTGACTCACGCTGGCATAAGCCAGCAGACGACGCAAATTGGTTTGTTGAAGCGCAATCAAGGCGCCATAAATTAAGGTAAAGGCTCCAATCACGCTCAATATCCAGCTAAATTCGACCGCAGCAATCGGTGCCAATGGCATTGCAAAGCGTAAAATGCCGTAAATACCTAGTTTCAGACCAACCAGAATCGCAATAATATGTGTAGGGCCTTCCATCGATACTGTTGGCAACCAAGTATGCAGGGGAACCAGTGGTGCTTTTACGGCAAAACCAAAGAGCAGCAGCAGGAAAACCAGCGTTTGTAAATTATCCGGTAATGGCGTATTCAGCAGAACAGGCAGGCTAAAAGTCAGATCATTGGGTATTTGACCTCCAATTTGCTTGGCATGATTGGTTGCTAGCACGATGATTGCAAGTAGCAGTGTTACACCACCCGCCAGCATAAACAATGTGTATTTCATCGCTGCGCTGCGGCGTTGCGAACCAATACCCCATAAGCCGATGAGAAAGAAGAATGGCGGTAGGGTAAGTTCCCAGAATAAGAAGAACAATACGGTATCAAGCGCACAGAATACTCCAATACTTACGCTCTCTAACGCGAGTAATAACGAGAAATGGAAACGCGAAGAATGAGGGATGGCGCTCCATGAAGCCAGCATAGTAATGATGGTTAATAACCCAGTCATCGGTAGAAATAATACTGAGATACCGTCGACACCGACCAGATATTCAATTTTTAATAAGGGAATCCAGTCATAGCGTTCAACCAACTGAAATCCACTTTTATCAGCATCAAATAATAAAGTGGCACAAGCTGTTAAAACAAAGGTGATCAGCGCAGTAAAAAAAGCAATTTGTTTGGCAACATCAACATTGCGTATAGAACCTGCCAGTAAGGCACCCAATAAAGGGATGGTAATAATAAGACTTAACAGTGGAAAATCAGCTTCAGTCATCCTAGTTGTCCTTTGAAATAATAGGCTGTGTAGTTAGCGTATCCGAATAATGGGTTTCCGTATTGGGATAAACATTACTGATGGAATCGATATTCTGGTCGATGATATGCAGCCAGGGCGAAGTATGAATTCCGGTTACAATCAATGAGCCACAAATGATGATCGCAATAATCCACTCATTCTTCGGTGATGGCATTGAGCTAACGTGACGGGTGTTGGCAAAAGACTCCTGAGTACGTCTGGGCGTAGCAATAAAAATCTGCTGGAACGCGCGCAACAGCAATCCAACAGTCAATACGTTTCCAAATAGAATCGCAATGGCAACGAGCCAGCCCTGTCCTTTAATGGTTCCTTCAATCAAAAGGTGAATACCATCAAAACCAGGAGTTCCAGGCATGACCATCGTACTTAACGCACAAATCACAAATAACACTGCAATGGCTGCATTTGTATCGAACATGCCACCTAAGCGAGGAATAAAAGCGGTGTGAGTCCGCTTGTAAATCATACCCAGACTTAACAACATACCTGCCGTTGCCAGACCGAAAGATACAGATAAAATGATGCTGCCTTCCATTCCATAGGTATTGAAGTCAAATAAGCCAATTACAATCAATCCGGTCTGACTGATAATGGCAAAGGCCAATAAGCGGCGGAAGTTAATTTGCATCAGTGCCAGCAAGGCGCCGTAAAAAATGCTAATTAGTGCCATTGTTACCACAAACCATGCCCAGTGTTCAGCAACTTCTGGAAGCAGCGGGATTAGAAAACGCATGGTCGCATAAATGCCCAGCTTCAGGCCGACCAAAAAAATGCCGACACTGGCAACTGTTCCCTGCTCGGCTAATACTGGCAACCAAGCATGAAATGGAAATAAAGGCATGCGGATTGCAAAACCGAATAATAGTAGGAAAAAAATGAGCGTGGCGTATTCCAATTTGATATCGGTATTTTTAAGGACCAGCCAATCAAATGACAATACATCCGTGGAAACCATGAGGCCAAAACCGAACATCAAGAATCCGGCTAATACCATTAATAATCCACTACCCCAATGTTGCAGCAATAAGGCAACCACCCAACGTCGATTATGCCCCGAACCTGCTCTCAGTGTCATTACTACCACAGGAATCAGCTCCAGGAAGCACCAGAGCCAGAACTGTAAAGCATTCATCGCAGTGAATGCGCCGATTAGGATCGCCTCATAACCTAATAAACAGGCAATATGCGTACGGTCGGAAACGCGTCGTGTAGTTAAGGTATAAATAAGTGCTAGTAGTGACAGAATTGTTGTTAGCAGTATAAATAGAATGTTTATTCCATCGACTCCAACGCTATAGGTCAGATGTAGATTCTGGTAGTGTTCATAGAGTTGAATACCTGATTGATCAGGGTTAAAAACATACATCAGATAAATGCTGAGCAAGAATGTCGATATCGTTCCCACAAAGCCAAGTCTTAAAGTCACGGCTGGTGAAGGGATTAGCATTACCAGTACCAAAGTTGCCAGCGGAATCAGCGTTAATGCCGATAATATTGGGAAAGCGACTGCTTCCGACCATAAAGTTATATTTGTAATATTCATTCGAACCTCAAATTGAAGCAGCAATCATTAACACAATGAATACAAACAGAACCAGATAACGTGGCTTGAGAATAAGCTGCTCAAAAGTATTTGCAGCTTGTCCAAGTTTATTACCAATATCGAGCATATCCATTCCGATACCGCGTAATACCAGGCGTTCCTCAAACCAGCTCATGATGTTAGCTATCCATTCGAATATTTTTCCGATTACGCCACTACCTCGAACAAATTCAATTTGTAATTCATTTTGTAGTTTCTTATCGATATTTTTTTCTAATTGAGTCAGCGACGAAATCGTCAAGCTGGTTGAAACAGGCGCTCCCATGGCGCGGTCAATGATATTTTTATCAAAACGATCCAGGTCATGTCCTAATCCATGAATGGGCCTGACCAGCGTTCTGTCTGCAATGGGATCCAGCCAGAATCGCTGCAATGAGGCAATATACAGCCAATGTTTGTTAGCAATATACGGCGTTACCATTCTCATTGGATTGCGATGCACGTAAAACAGTAGTGAAGGTGCCGTCAACACCTGATAACTTCTGATGACGACGTGTGCGCAAAGATGCCAGCTGGCTAATTCCCACAATCCCAAGCCGCATTCCAGGAACATGAGTCCCAATTGGCCTGATATTGCAAAACATAACGAGCTTTTAAGGTCCGTTTGTGTCAATCCGACAATGAAGCTGTAAACGGCGGTCAGGAATCCGATGGCAACGAGTAAAGCCATAGTGAGAGGCGCGCGCTCGATAACCGGTTCCAGCAGGATAATCAAAAAAATCCCTGCATGTATCATTACTGCGCCATAAAATACGGCACTGGACGGTGTAGGGCCTTCCATCGCCCTTGCCAGCCACGGAGTAAATGGTAGTTGAGCTGATTTAGCCATCGCCGCTACGACAAAACATAAACTGATTACCGTCACCGTCGGGGTTGTCAGATTATTGGCGGCTTCGTTCAGATGTTTCCAATCGATTGAGTCGGCAAAATAGAACGAGAATGCTATTCCGAGTACAAAGCCGGCGTCACCGATACGATTGGTAACGAAGACCCGGGTTGCATTGATGGTCGCGATAGGACGATCATAGGCAAATGAAATCAGCAAATATGAACACAATCCGGCTAATTCCCAGCCAATGAATGTGCCTACAGCGTTGCCAGATAAGGTTAGAAACAGCATTGCGGATGAGAATAGGCTCAGAACGAAAAAGAAACGATGAAAGCCAGGCTCATTTTGTATGTAATTGACTGAGAAATACGTGACCACCGTTAAGATGATTGAGAATAGTGTGGCGACGAAAACACAAAAGCCGGTTGTCATGAAATTTAATTCAATCACAAAACCGCCGCTGCCAAGCCATTGACCGACCACCAAAGAGCCAGCGTTCAAATCCATCAGATCGGCAATCAGTAGAGTGATTGCCAAAAAGCAAGCAAGCGTAATGGCGCCTTTGGCTATGCTTGCGGTTACGGGCTCACCCTGTGCTCCATGAATGCGCTGAAATAAGTGGCCAAAGCCGATCAGAGCAGCAGCAATTAATGGCAATAGGGGTATAAAAACAACCAGAAAATCCATTTCACACTCCTGTCATGTTAGGCTGCTTAATCAAAACGGGCGGCAGTGGTGTGTTGCTGCTCCGGTAATAGGCAATCGATGTGTCGTGTTCAGGTACTTCTTTTTTCTCAGTTTGCCATGGCACGAATCCAACGCCTCGCTCAAATACTGAGATTGCACCGGTATCGGGGTCAATTGTGCTTAACAGGATCCAGCCACCGCCGACGAGTTCACGAATAATGGCTTGGCGCTCATAAATCTGGCCGAGTATTTCATTTTTGGCTTCCACCATGACTTGCAAGCGGAGTGGTTCATGAATTTCAACCATTTGTTTGGTCAAACCTGTGCGCAAATCGCTACTTGTCCCTTCAATGACACCGAACATGCCGGTGATATTGTGAGTAATCTTAGAGCCGGAGCCAAAATGATCATTATTGATGGTGGAGAAGTAGTACTCGAGATTGATACCGGAGCCTACCGGACCCACTGCCAGTAGTAGGTTTTCCAGTAATTTGCCATCAGCATCCTGAGTAGGATCGTACGAAATCAGGAAAACGCGCCGATCCAGGAAGGTTCCTTGCGAAACAGAACGTCGACCGACAATGGCCGCGGCGATAGTGGCGTGGTTGTATTCCGGAAAAGCTTGAGAAAAATCATTGGAGCGCAAGTAAACATGTTCTTTGCCTTCTTCCGGTGTTTTAGGATTCTTGGCAGATGCAAAACGCCGGCAACGCTCATGCGCGGAACCCTTGCTGGCTTTTACCAAGTCTTTTCTAAAAGCCTCAAAAGCGGGTAATTTACTTTCAGGAATATCTTCCAGGTCATACCAGAAGAATTCGTCGCTGCAAGTGTCATGTTCGGCACCGACAAACCACGTATCTTCGGGTATGTTGATATTGCGTTGCGCCAACAATGCTCTGACTTCCGGACGATTGGCCATGGCCGCAAACAATCTCGCATTGGGTCCGCCACGTTTTCCGCTACATGCGCCGCAGTTATAACCAAAGGCATGTGGGTTATTTTGATTGGTGGAACCATGACCTATCAAGCATACAATCGGAGCGAAACCATACGATAAACCTGTTGTACGCATGAATACTGAAAGTCTGTCAGCTTGCTCCACATCGGTGAACCCTAAGCGGGGATGCTCCGGCGTTGCCACAGTATCTGGTTCTAGTGCTGTAAACATGAGCCGGGTAGGCACTGGTTTTTCTATACTTTGGCGTAACATATTGTTGGCCGCTACAAAATATTTGGGTAAAAATATTTTGCTTAACAGACCTATGAATACAATGGGCGCCAATGCGTCGATCACTGCATGTGAGAAAATAAGACCGCGACGAAGCGATTGATTCATGACATAGGCAAGCTTTTTATAAAAACGATTGCCAGCGCTATGTGTATGCATCAGCTGTTCAGAGCCTGCTCTAGGAATTTCATTTACATCATGTGCAGGCGTTACGACAACCGGGCATTGCATTTTTCTTTGGGTATCGTCAATACCTTTATAATTCATGGGAGTACCAAAGAATCCAGCGGCTCCCAGCGTTTCGATTGTAGGATTGATTTCTTCGAGTTGGCGACGCATACTTTCTTCGCGGTCATCCATGCAAGTGATGATTTGCGCTTGCGGCCGCTCAACACGCTTGGCCCATCGTCCACGATGAACATTGGCGTTAATTACTCGGAAGAAGCCTTCTCTATAATGATATTCATAAGCATACAGCCATAGTTGGCTGCGTTCGGGTGCAGTGAATTCATCCAGAATGGTCAGTATATTGAGCAAGTCATTTTTCTGCATACTTTGGACATCATCAACCGTCAATCCCAAGTGCTGGAATAACCGGAACAGGCGCCAGCCGCTATTAAAGGCTGTGTGTTCAAGATTGTTCCCGACCAGTGGACTAAATTGCCATGTCCATGTCAAATCAGCCAGTGCCTGCCATTCCTGTTGCCGTTCCCGCTCTGATCCGGCACGCAGGATGAGATCTTTGGCGAGGTTGGTCAGGTATTCGGGTAATTCGCCGCCATATAGCTTCTTCCTGACGATGAATTCGGACAGGTTCCTACGAAAATAATATTTCATGGTTCCGAGTTTGGCTTCAACCTTCCAGTTATCCTTACAGGTCTGATTCAGCCAGAGCCGGTCCAGAGTCAGGCGGATCGCCAGATAATCGGCTACATACAAGGACGCATTATTCTCAGTATGGTATTCCGGGTTGTGTTGGCGCCAATTGACCATTCCCGACCATCCTGGCAGCTCGAGTGCCAAATGCTGTATGTAACCTTCCCATTTATCCTGCGGAATTTCCATGATGGACAATTGCATAATGATGCAATCAACGGGATCTTCCGGGGTTTCCGTCACAATGTGCTGCCAATCGGATAAGTCGTGCAGGAACGGATTGACATCGAATTGCACCGATGATCTCCAGGCGGCATACAAGCCAGCCTTACTGCGCTCGGGCAGTTGCCAGGCTGCGACACCTTCATCCATGACCGATGCGCAAATACGAATGATCTGTGGCCTGATGGAGAACAAGATATCGATGCCGCTCAATGCCATGACAAAACCGCGTAATGTGATTTTGTCACCGATTTGCGTCAACATTTCATCCAGCTTGGCTTCTGCTTCGATTCTCATTTTCTGGTGAATCGGAACTTCTTTATCATGTGCTAGGTTGGCTTTGATTTTCTCCAGCCATTCTCTGGCTTGTTCCTCTGACAAATCCAGCATATTTTCTGGATGCAAGTCAGTGAGCTCGATACCCAGCTTGTTGAGAATTTCCTGCCATAACTGTTTGACGACTACACGCTCATCGCTATTGGTGGCGAGCATACGAGAGCGGGCTTCTTGGGAAACATCTGGCTGAATGGCATTCAGCGCATTCAATTCCTCAATAAACCAATTCAGTTGACTGATCGACAGTGCCGGCAAATCGTGAATCAATGCCGCGCGATAAATATCCTTGCGCTTGATGGCGAGATTGCCGGCTTGCAATACCGTTTCCTCTGCATTTAAGTGCTTGGCATGAGAAAACGCCGCCGCCAAATCCTCATCGGTAATCTTGCCTTGTTGGTAAAGCTCGCGGTTTTTAGAATCAGGCAAGTAACCATAAACGCCTGTTAATTCCTCATATTCTGCCACTGCTTGTTCGAAAGGCAGATGTTGAAATCCGTGTATTGTGTTGTGGTGAACAAACTCATGAAGTGGGCGCTGTCCTGGCAGTATATGATCCAGGTGATCTATTGTTTCAATGATGTGTTCACGTAAATCAAGAAAATCAGAAGTCATATGCATAATCCTATTGAATACTCTGACTAATAATGTCACTCATTTGACTCATGGTCGCCGTGGATAGATTAATCAACGGAGTAGGCCATAAACCAAACAGAACAATTGCGACAACCAGAACTCCAGCTGCAACGAGTTCGTATAATTTTAAATCCTCGATATCGCGCATCTGTGGTTTAACCGGGCCGGTAAACAACATGCCGATGGTACGCATGGCATACGCAGTACCGATCAGAATGCTCATGCCCAGTAAGATCATCAGATTGCCCCATTCCTGGAATCCGCCGATGATGGCATGCAATTCGGCAATGAAACCTACCGTGCCTGGTAACCCCATGGCTGCAAATAGAGTGATGGTCATAAATAAAGCGAATCGAGGCATCACTCGTACTAATGAGCTGTAATCCAAAATGTTGCGGGTGTGTGTCCGTTCATATAGCAAGCCAACCAGCAAGAACATTGCGCCTGCCACTAAACCATGCGCGGTCATTTGTAAAACAGCGCCGATGATTCCAGTGTTGTTCAAGGTTGCGATATCCAACAAGATAACACCCATGTGACTGACTGAAGAGTAAGCGACCATGGCTTTCATATCCGTCTGACGCCAGGCCAGAACGCCGCCATAAATCATTCCTATCAGTGCGAGTGTAATCAGCAGTGATTGCAGTGATTGCGCTGCTTCCGGTAGCATGACGACAACCCTGATCAGACCGTAAGCACCCATTTTCAACAAAATCCCGGACAGTAAAATACTCACCGGACTGGGTGCTTCAACGTGCGCTAACGGTAACCATCCATGAAGTGGAAACACGGGCATCTTCACGCCAAAGCCAATAAGGAAGCCTAGCAGCACCCAGATTTGCTCATTTTTGGGCATGCTTTGTGCCGCGATGGTCATCGAAGACATCAGCGTGCCGCCGTGCACGGGCATGTACTGACTGATGGCTAACAGGCTGATCAGCATGAAGATCGATCCACCCATGGTATAGAGCACGAAGTTGATACTGGCCACGTTGCGGCGTACGCCACCCCATCGGGCGATCAGCAGGAAAAGCGGAATGAGCGTCAATTCCCAGAAAATGTAGAACAGCGACCAGTCCTGGGAAAGAAACACACCCACCATACCAAATTGAAGCATCAGGATACTGATATGATAGCCTTTGACGCTGTTGGTTATGTTGAATGAGGCCAGCAAGGCGATGGAAGTCAGTAGCGTCGCCAGAACCACCATGGGTAATGACAGACCGTCTACGCCCAGAGCGAAAGCGGTGCCTAATTTCGGATTGAGTACAAACTGCTCGGTAAACTGCAACGAACCATCTTGAATATCATAAATAACAACCAGCCAGCAGCTCAGCAAGAAAGCCACTGCAGCGATTAAATTTGCAACTAAACGTATTTGGTTGGTATTTTGACCAGGAACTAGGGCCAGAATTAAGATGCCGATTGCAGGTGTTAGAAGTAAAAGACTGAGTATCCCCATTGAATGATTTACCTTTCTGCTAGATTTGTTTGTTTGGCTTTAAAAACAATGAGATTCAGATTATTCGGCATTTGTGATTGTTATTGTTTTTCAATGAATCATAATCTGACTAATAAATAAGTTATTGTTTTTTATGTTATAAAACAGAGTTTGTGATGCTTGCCTCTGGTGGTTCGTAACATAACACAAGAAATGTGAATAATTAGTGAAGAGGAGCGCGCAGCTGAGATGATGGATACTATTTGAAAATATTGAGATTAATGCCTTTACACATACTAAGCCGATGCAAAAACGATCGCTGTATGAGGCATGAAGAAAGGCTTGTGACACTCTGATGTGCTTATAGATTGGTTTTTTTAAGTATTCAGAAAATATGACTGCGATCTTCTACATCCCCCAATGCGTAAAAAGAGAGTGACAGTGTACTTGTGAGTGAGTTGTCAAATGTGAATAATTAGTGAAGATCAGGGTAGTAATGTGCAATTAAAGGATGTTCAAGCACGCATCATTAAGTGATAACGTTCCTCGAGTCTCATGACTGTGAACGCATCGTGTCAACCACGATGCGCGTGACCGGTATAGAGTGCCGGAAGGGTGTTTCGCGGGAGCGCGCTAAATATTTATTCAACCTGATTCACTATAAAATATTTTGCGTATATGAATGGTTGCTTGGGTAGACTTTGAATCCACTGCGGATTTTCGGGACAGTGCAGGGGAAGGTGAAGGTGTGTGTAATATGATGTTGTTAAAAAGAATTCATGAATACTAAAACCAAAGATTGGCTTGCTGTGATGGGATTGTTCGTGGCAACTTGCGCCAGCGCATTTGCCGACACGTCGTGCCGGCTGGATACGAATCAGGGCATT
>JAGOKN010000084.1 GCA_017994575.1 Nitrosomonas sp. | reverse complement strand
CCGCACGCCGAATCACTTCTCGCACATGAGCAAAATAAATGTTGGGCACTTCCAGTTTTTCACGCGAGATATATTCCCACACATCCAGTTCGGTCCAGTTACTGATTGGAAATACACGAATATTTTCACCAGGATGCGTACGGGTGTTATAAAGATCCCATAACTCAGGGCGCTGATTCTTGGGATCCCATTGACCAAACTCATCCCGGAAAGAAAAAATTCTTTCTTTGGCGCGCGCTTTTTCTTCGTCTCGCCGCGCACCACCTATACAGGCATCAAATTTAAATTCAGCAATAGCGTCAAGCAAGGTGACCGATTGAAAAGCATTGCGACTTTGATTTTCCGAGCGCAATACCACTCTGCCTTTTTTAATCGAGTCTTCCATGCTGCGCACAATTAATCGCTCCCCCAATTCCTTGACGCGATGATCACGAAATGCAATCACCTCAGGGAAATTATGCTCTGTATCAATATGCATCAGCGGGAATGGGAAACGTCCGGGACGAAATGCTTTCTCGGCCAAACGCAATAACACAATCGAATCCTTACCTCCAGAGAACAAGAGAACTGGATTGGCACATTCTGCCGCCACTTCGCGCATAATGTGTATTGCCTCGCTTTCCAGCGCATCAAGATGGGTAAAGGAATGGTTATTCATGCTTTTTCTCTCAATCAACAAAAATAAGCAGCCTTGTTAGGGCTGCCCTCTAGAAATCATCCAAATACAGCTATCAGCCACATTTACTTTAATGGGATAACCTTTCCAGTGTGCAACCCGCATTCTTTAGTTTCTGGCATTTCCCACCACCAGCGTCCGGAGCGGATATCTTCTCCCGGCGTTACCGCACGAGTGCAAGGCGCACAACCGATACTGGGATAAAATTTATCATGCAGCCTGTTATAAGGAACCTCATATTGCTTGAGATATTCCCAAACTTCGGCATTGGACCATTCCAACAGTGGATTGACCTTCTGCATGCGATTACCCATATCATACGAAGATAATTTCAAATTTAATCGCGTAGACGCCTGATCCTGCCGTATGCCGGTCACCCACGCCCGTTTACCAAATAAAGCGCGGCGCAGCGGCTCCACTTTACGGATATGGCAACATTCCTTGCGTAGCTCTATGCTTTCGTAAAAACCATTGACACCGTTTTTAGCCACATAGGCTTCAACTTGTTTTACATTGGGAAAATAGATGCGCAAAGGTATTTTGTATCGTTCCCGCACAGTCTGCATTAAATCATAGGTTTCCTGCGGCAAACGTCCAGTATCCAGACTAAACATGTCAATATTGAGCTGATACCGATTAATGATATCAGTCAACACCATATCCTCAGCACCCAGGCTATTTGCAAAGGTAACCGGGGCATGATCGCGTATTGTTTCGGTTAGAGTGGTGACAACTTGCTCAACTTTCAACGGCAACTCACTCATTGACCAAACCTGCTGGCGAATTCCCGTTGCGCTGTACTCGACGAAATAATGGTAGTTTCTGATCAAATGAAGTTTGATAAACCTCAGAAAAATCGGTCAATCCTTTCAAAGCATCTTCAATCTTGCGATCAGGGCGAGGGGCGAACGCATCGAAGCCCACACGCCGCATATAAAACAACTGATCTCTCAGCACATCGCCAATAGCCCGCAATTCACCTGTATAACCAAGACGAGCGCGTAAATTATAAGCAATGGAATAACCACGACCATCCGAGAATTTAGGAAAATCAACCGCAATAACAGAAAATTTTTCTATATCGCCCTTCAAATCTTCTGGGCGCTCATCACTGGCCAACCATACGCCTATTTCATGACGCTGCTGCAACGCATCGCGCTGCGCCAGCCATACCTTCAAGGGAACAATCACCTTACCTGCCGCAACAGTTATATTTTCCGCTGACTCTTGCTCCCCCAAACGCAGCACGATCCAGTCATCTTCAGTGATTGCATTATTTCGTATAATCATCTTATTAGAACCTTGGAGAATAAAAAGGCACTGAATATTGAGCAGAAGTAACCACATGTTTATCAATGACTTCCTCTTCCTCTACATCAAAATCCGTTGCATAGACATGCTCCTTGAAAGGCGCATGACCAATACGGCGAACCGTATCAATAAAACTTTCAGCTTCTACGCGCTCGCGCAGATAGACCTGCAATATGCGATCGATAACTTCCGGCACTTGGTTAAATGTAAACGATGGGCCAAGAATCTTGCTAAGCGAACTGTGGTTACCCTCAGCACCACCCAGTGACACCTGATACCACTCATCATGATCTTTCTTTTCAACACCGGTAATACCAATATTACCGATATGATGCTGTCCGCACGCATTGACACACCCTGAGATATTAATGCTTATCTCACCGATATCATGCTGAAAATCCAAATCCTCAAAGCGCTTGGCAATCGACTTGGCCAGCGGTATGGAACGCGCATTCGCCAATGTGCAAAATTCCGCACCAGGACAACTGATCATATCCGTCAACAAACCAATATTCGGTGAAGTCACTTCGTATTCAGTCGCCTCTTGCCACAATTGAATCAGATCTTGCTGCTTGACATCTGCCAATACCAAATTCTGCTTATGCGTAATGCGCAGCTCACCAAAACTGTAACGATCTGCCAGATCAGCAATCGCTTCCATTTGCTCAGCGGTGGCATCACCAGGCGCATCCCCCGGTTTCTTCAGAGACAGCACAACAATGGCGTAACCGGGAACACGATGCGGCTTAACATTACGCATCATCCAGTTGGAAAATGAACGGCTGTCTGCTTTGAATTCATTCAATGCGGAATCATGATCAGTTAATGTTTCATACGCCGGGTCAATAAAAAAACTGGCGACTCGATTGACTTCTTCAACTGTTAAAGTGCCGAGACCATCTTTCAAATCTGCCCAGTCGGCTTCGACCTGACGCTTAAATTCGTCAATGCCTAACGCTTTAACCAGAATCTTGATACGCGCTTTATATTTGTTATCCCGACGACCATACTGATTGTAAATACGCAGAATTGATTCCACATATGTGAAAATATGCTGCCATGGCACAAATTCACAAATCTCTACACCGATAATAGGAGTACGTCCTAATCCTCCACCCACCAAGACGCGAAAACCCACTTCACCTTGCGCATTTTTTGTCACCGACAATCCAATGTCATGCGCGTAAATTGCAGCACGATCTTCTTTACCGCCACTGATCGCGATCTTGAATTTTCGTGGCAAATAGGCAAACTCTGGATGGAAAGTGCTCCATTGACGTAAAATCTCCGCATATGGACGTGGATCAACCACTTCATCCTGCGCTACCCCTGCGAATTCATCCGATGTAATATTACGCACACAATTTCCGGATGTTTGGATAGCATGCATCTCAACAGATGCCAGCTCAGCCAGAATATCGGGCGTATCTTCCAGCTTGAGCCAATTAAACTGAATGTTCTGGCGCGTTGTGAAATGCCCATAACCACGATCATATTTTCGTGCAATATGGGCAAACATGCGCATTTGTTTGGAAGAGATAAAACCGTAAGGCACAGCGATGCGTAACATGTACCCGTGTATCTGCATATACAAGCCATTTTGCAGTCTTAAAGGCAGGAATTCCTGCTCGGTCAACTCGCCAGAAAGGCGTCGCCGCACCTGATCACGGTACTGGTCAACACGCTCATTCACTATTTGCTGATCATATTCATCATAGCGATACATATTTAATTTCCTCGCACATTCAAACAGAGATGCTCAGTAGGGTATGCAACAAACTCATTATTATTCGATCATGCTTCATTAGCCAAAATTCAATCTATTTCCAAATTTTCTAAGATTCTGATTTGGTATAAGACTTAGATACCGGTAACAGTAAGGCAGCATCCAAGGGAAATTTAGCACCATATTGCATAATATGATTCACATCATCATCTTCATCATGCCGTAATGCCATGCCAATATAGGCATGTTCACCAGTTTCACCGACTACGATACCAATGCGTCCACCGCAACCATTAAACCATGAGACCTGTTTAGGTTTATTCTCAATATTTGTACTCATTAATCAATCCTTCGTTTCATTAATGGGAAATTGCTGAAGCATGTTAATGAATCAGCAACTCACCATCACAGCCACTTATCATCCTGACACACAAAACAACTTCTTAACCGTTATCTTAATTTTATTGCACATATGATCATACTGTTTGGTTTCTGCAACCCTCAAAAGTCAGTTTGACACCTACCATCTCTCTGGCAGAACATAGCAATTTCCCTATTCTATCAAAAAACCAAACCATGATCGTCTCAACCGTATTAATTGCAGACGAAATACAATAGCGCCACTCCGCATATAAAATCGATGCGGAGCGGGCAAATCAGTGATTCCAAAGAAATCAAAGTATGATCAAAAAAAGAAAATTTACTGAAGCTAATTACGTCAACGGTCAGTCGCTAAGAAAACCCGCCGAGTAGACCTAGTTGGCAGTCAATTCCATTCGTTTTCTGATAATTTTTAATTTGAGCGCATCATAGCAATACATTTTTATATTTCAAAATAATATTATGTTAGATTGATATAACCATTCATTATTAGTAGGTACCATTGATGAAATTACAGCAACTCCGCTATTTATGCGAAACCGCCTATCAAGGCATGAATCTGTCCAAAGCGGCAAAAAATCTGCATACATCTCAACCCGCCATCAGCAAACAAATCCAAATGTTAGAGGATGAATTGGGTGTCGATATCTTCGTGCGCAATGGCAAACGCATCGTGCAGGTGACTCCACCTGGACAAATGATCATGAAAATTGCAGCCAGGATGTTGCGCGATGCCGACAATCTAAAAAAAATCGCACAAGAATTCACCAATGAAGCCGGCGGCACACTAACTATCGCCACAACACACACGCAGGCACGCTACGTTTTACCTCCTGTCATTAAACGCTTTACCGCACGCTACCCAAAAGTCAAACTCATCTTGCGTCAAGGCAGTCCCACACAAATTTCCACTCTGGTCACATCAGGAGAGGCAGATGTGGCCATTGCTACTGAAGCGATAGATCAATTTCATGAACTGATTTTGTTACCCTGTTATCAATGGAATCGATGCATCGTCGTACCTCCCAAACATTCTCTGTTGAAATTAAAAAAACTCACTCTGGAAGCTATTAATCAATATCCTATTATTACTTATGATTTCGCTTTTACTGGCCGTTCAAAAATCAATCAAGCATTTGAAAGCCGGGGGCTAGAACCTAACGTAGTCTTGACTGCTATTGACTCAGACGTGATAAAAACTTATGTGGAACTGGGGCTAGGTATTGGCATACTGGCCAACATGGCTTTTGATGCAAAGCGGGACAAAAATCTCAGATCCATTGATGCCAGCCATTTATTTGAACCCAGCACTACACGCATCGGTATCAGCCGCAATACTTATTTGCGCGGCTATATATTCGATTTTATTGAAATGTTTGCGCCCCATCTCAATCATGCCAACATTCAAGCCAGGCTGGATAACAGCGAAACAGATGCAGTTTAAATTGCAAATTGATTCCCTCTCAAATTGAAAGTACTATGACAAACGTGGGATTGCTATTCATAATAGCAAGTTAATATTCAATCATTTTGCGAGGTCCAGAAATGAAGAGGCTACTCAGTTTGATATCGGTATTACTCCTATTGGTAATCTTGGTTCTCGGTTCCGGCGCTTACAATATGGCCGCAACAGAAAAACATTGGAGTATTACTGAGAAAATTATCGAATGGGCGCGTGAAAATTCCATTGAAGTGCGCGCTAGGGACTTGAAAGTACCTCCTCTTGATGGCACCGAATTACTTGCAAAAGGTGCCGAACACTACAATGCCATGTGCACAACCTGCCACTTAGCACCTGGCTTGAAGCCTACCGAATTATCCATTGGCTTATATCCTCAAGCGCCCGTATTCCATCAGCGGGAACCGATAGCCGATCAAATCGACAAACTCGCTCACTCCAAAGAATACTTCTGGGTGATAAAAAACGGTTTAAAAATGACCGCCATGCCCGCCTGGGGTCTTAGCCATGATGATGACACTATTTGGGCAATGACCGCTTTTGTCCTTAAACTAAATGGTATGACTGCTGAGCAATATAAAGATCTCGTTGAATCTACCAAGCATTCCTCTCATGATCATGCACATGACCATCCTTAATCTTGGATACAATGCCAAGATTAAGATTAAGTTTAAATCTCATTTTTAATCCAACAATCATCAAGTTTGGTTATTTTGGCTCGGTCAGTTATCCCTAGTAATCTGATCGAAAGCTACCTTGCTACCGAATATCAAATTGACTCTACTCCCAAAATAGCGCTACATATCAATGAACACTCAGAATCATTGGCAAGATTACTTAGTGCATCTCAACCAGCTTGCGCAGCAATCATCAGCGCATACAATCCCTTCAGTCAGCTTCAAAGCAATGACAAAAATCTGATTGAACATGAATTGCTGCACAAGCACCTGAGTGGTTATCCATACAAAATAATCGAAAGCTACAACATAGATCCAATCCAATCATGGCCCTTAGAAAAAAGTTTTTTTGTGCTTGGCTTGGATTTGAATACAGCCCGGATATTAGGGCAGCAATTTAACCAAAATGCCATTGTGTGGATCGAAGCTGATGCGATTCCTCAATTAATCTTGTTACGCTAACCTCACTGAATGAGCTTATGATACAGCGGAACTTAACCTAAAATCACTCATCTTATTGAATGCAATAAAAATCAGTATAGCTGTCAACATAAACCCGATGCTATACTGAACATTCGAATAACAGTTTAGGAGACAACAATGAAGAATACACTTACCCTCCTGACCCTGGCTATCTTCAGCTTTGGATTGATTGCTTTTGATGCAGAGGCCAAGCGTATAGGTGGCGGAAAAAATTTGGGTACACAACGCCAATCAATTAATCAGCAACAAGCTGCGCCCAACAAACCTCAACAAGCGCCTGCCGCAACTCCAGCAGCACCTTCAACGGGAAGCAAATGGGGTGGTGCATTGGCTGGTCTTGCAGCCGGCGGTTTACTGGCAGCACTCTTTATGGGTGGCGCATTTGAAAACATCAACATGATGGATATGCTGATCATGGCATTATTGATCGGCGGCATTTTCTTTGTCATCCGCATGTTGCGTAAACCCAAAACTGCAGATCACACACCTGCAATGCAATATTCGGGCATGAATGCCAATACTCAGGAAAGCTATAGTCCGCCGCCCTTTGCTAATCCTGGAAGCACGACAGATGCTGAGAGCGAAAGTACGTATCATCAGCCCAATATCCCAGCAGACTTTAAAGTCGAACCTTTCCTGCGCAACGCAAAAGCTTCATTTATGCGTTTACAAGCTGCCCATGATCAGGGTGATATCAATGAAATCCGTGACTACGCAACGCCTGAAATGCTGGCAGAAATTAGCGCTCAGATTAAAGAACGCGGCGATGCACATCAAAAAACGGAAGTCATGTTTATTGATGCCAATTTATTAGAAGTCGAAACGGCCAATGATATGGCTATAGCAAGCGTACGCTTTACAGGCCAGTTGCGCGATCTGCCTAATAGCGAACCAGAAGCATTCGATGAAATCTGGCATGTGCAGAAGGATCTGAAAGATCCTGACTCTACCTGGTTACTGGCTGGTATTCAGCAAGTTGCCTAGATTATTTGCATGAGTTATTAAAAACCAACCCGACCTAAACACAGCAACTCTTCAACAGTGGGTCGGTCGGGTTGATTGCAAAATCCAAAAACTATAATACCAAAGCATTTATTCCCGCCTGCGCGATCTGCGCATCCTGAAAGGAACGAACGCCGCTGACACCGATGGCACCGACAAACTGATTACTCACAACGATCGGCAATCCTCCTTCAATGGGTAATGTGCCGGGCAAATTCAAATAACGCAGATGCCCTTCTGCAATATTTTCTTCCCAAATTTTGGTTGGACGACGAAAAGCAATCGCAGCGCGTGCTTTCTCGATTGCCACATTGATACTGCCAAATTGAGCGTTATCCAATCTCTGTAAATGCAGCAAATGGCCACCATCATCTACAATAACGATAACCACCGGCCATTCATTACGCAACGCTTCGGCTTCTGCGCCAGATGCAATTTTCTTGGCATCATCTTGTGTGAGCATTAGTTTATTAGTGGTCATACCTATCTCTTAAAAACAAACCGACTATGAAGTGGACAGTAACATTAGTCATGTGAATTAAATGCCGCCACCGCCTTCAAACACTTCCTGGCGCATCTGTGCCTGTGAAATATTGCTACCCGGAGGCACACTGCGGGTTAACCACACATTGCCACCGATCGTAGATCCGCGGCCAATGGTAATACGCCCCAGTATGGTTGCCCCTGCATAAATTACCACATCATCTTCCACGATAGGGTGGCGCAGATTGCCTTTCACCAGAGCACCATTCTCATCCACCGGGAAACGTTTGGCACCCAACGTCACGGCCTGATACAGGCGCACATTGTGGCCAATCACGGCGGTCTCACCAATCACTACGCCAGTACCATGATCAATAAAGAACCTGCCACCGATCTGCGCTCCCGGATGTATTTCTATGCCGGTTATTGAATGTGCAATCTCTGAAATCATGCGGGCAATCAGCGGTACACCCAAGCCATGCAAAACATGCGCCAACCGATAATGCGTAATCGCCATGATACCCGGATAGCAAACCAGTATTTCATCTACATTGTGCGCCGCCGGATCGCCCTCATAAGCCGCAGAAATATCGCTTTCCAGCAAACTACGGACCTCAGGCAGACGTTTGGCGAATGCCTGTGTAATGGTTACCGATTGCTCACGATCTTCAGCACTGAGAACCTCCAAGCCAGAGTTGTAGAGCAATTCGTGTTGAATTTGCACCATCAACTCGCGCAATGTCATATTCAGTGTATGCCCGACATAATAATCAATACCTTCATCAGCAAATTCCGACGAACCCAACCGATTAGGAAATAATGCGGCGCCTAAACCTTCAGCAACACCGATCAGGATCTTGCGTGATGGCAGCTTAGGTGGCTTGTCATGCTGCCGGTTACGACTCTCCATCGATGCTGCCCTCAAGACACGCAACTCAGCAACGATAGAATCCACATCCAGATAAGTGCTCTGCAACAAAAGGTCTTGCGTTCTTTTGATATGACTCACGATGTTGTCAAACCCCGCTCATCAAACATTCCTTCAAAAAGAATACTGCTCAGGTAGCGCTCTGCGGAATCCGGCAAAATAACCACGATGGTTTTTCCTGCATTTTCAGGACGTTTAGCATGACGAACCGCCGCTGCTACCGCAGCCCCGCAAGAAATCCCCGCCAGAATCCCTTCCTCCCGAGCCAGGCGACGAGCATACAAAATTGCTTCTTCATTACTGACTTGCTCGATTTCATCCACCAATGAAAGATCCAGATTGTCGGGAACAAAGCCTGCACCGATGCCCTGAATCTTATGCGGCCCAGGCGCCAGCGACATGCCTGCACGTTTTTGTGACAACACCGGACTGGCGGTCGGCTCAACAGCTATCGAAGTAATGGCCTTGCCTTTGGTTTGCTTGATATAGCGGGAAACGCCCGTAATAGTTCCGCCCGTCCCCACGCCGGCTACAAAAATATCGACCGCCCCATCGGTATCATTCCATATCTCCGGGCCAGTGGTTTTTTCATGTATCGCTGGATTGGCAGGATTCCTAAACTGTTGCAGCAACACATAACGATTAGGATCTGAGGCGACAATTTCTTCTGCCTTCGCTAAGGCGCCATTCATGCCTCGCGAACCTTCAGTCAACTCCAGTTTAGCACCCAACGCGACCAACAATTTACGCCGCTCCACGCTCATCGTTTCCGGCATCGTCAACGTCAACGGAATTCCCCGCGCAGCCGCCACAAACGCCAGCGCAATACCCGTGTTACCGCTTGTCGGCTCGACAATTTCCTTGCCAGGACCAAGCAAACCTCTGCGTTCCGCATCATCAATCATTGCCACGCCAATACGGCATTTCACCGAATAGGCCGGATTACGCCCTTCAATTTTTCCCAGAACCAACGCCGGTGCACCATCGGTCACCCGATTAAGACGTACCAACGGGGTGCGTCCGATAGATAGCGAATTATCTTCAAACCAATTTGACATGAATTTTCCTTTTTTGTGTGCTGCGAATATCTGATGCGCTTTTAGTTTCTTGTATCTTGTAATTAGAAACAAAAACAATCACTTTGATGCAATTTAATTAGGCCGTTACGCCTGAACATAAAGATAAGACTTTCATTTTACTATAGCGTATTCATCTCCAGGCTGAAAGTACGTATCAGGCAATTCATAATATAAAGACAGTTCACATTGGATATTTGCATTGCATCCATTCGATGAGCGAATGAATTTAGAGTTAACATAAATTATTCTGAAAAATAAAAAGCCTGCATTGGCCAGTTTAGCAACTATGCTGACCTATACAGGCTTCATTTGCCATTTCTATTTCAAATAAAAGGTTTACTCCTGGTAACTGAATGAGAAAAAATTTATTACCTCTCACCTCGAATATGAAGAAACTTTAGGAATTATTATTCATCGCTGTTAATCGTTAAAGTTGCCGTCTTAAATTTTGACAGGATTTGATAATCGGCATTCGCTTGCAGGGTTAACGTAACTTTCTCTGTTTTTTCGACAACCTTGTCATCAACGGGCTTGATGGTCAAACCGACAGATTTTTTACCGGCAGGAATGGTCACTGTACCGGTCAAAGGTGCCGCTGAATTGTAATCCACACCATTGGCTGCATCACCCTGAATTAAGTATGAAACAGTCAGCGGGTTAGTGATGTCCGGGAAGTAATCACGGGAAATCACAAACACGCCGGTCGACAAGAAACTTTCCGAAGCCACATTATCCGGTGATTTAATGCTAATCGCGGGTAATGTATTGGTGGTTAGACCATGCAGTTGCACGGCATCAATTTCCTCCCAGGTGGTTGTGTTCAGGCTAGTGTTGACATATACCTTAACGCCATCCACAAGGTAATTTGTCGCATTCCAGCCGACAAAGAAATTGACGGGTTTTCCGGGTAGGCTACTATCGGTTCCCTGCCAAACTGTGTGCCACACACCACCCGTATCCTTGACGTCGACTTTGTAAACAAAACCGTTTCCCCAGGTTTCTCGTATGGTGGCGCCGTAGGCATAAACAGCAATGGGATAGCTCAGTGCTATATATTCCAAAGTGCCAGTTTGTGAACTGGATGTCCATGCATTAGAGTTGTCTGCATAGGCGGTCACATCGGGCACGCCCAGCGCTTTGGCTGCTGACCATGAGGTGGTGCTATATTGCGAGCTGAATCCAAGTACTGCACTTGCCCATTGATCAGAATCAGCCGCATACACACTAGCGTGATAGGTAATGGCAAAAAAGCCAAAACTGATAAGTTTATTGATTTGCTTCACGGTAATTTCCATTAGTAAAAGGAATTATTTTACTGCTAATTCAAGCACGCATACAAATGCATATAAATATTATGGCTCTAGACTAACAGAATCAATCTCTGCGTATGCACTCACAACAAAATCGGCTTTTGCCAATTTTCCTGCATCATAAGTGGTACTGATCGCAATACACCGCATACCGGCCCTTTTAGCCGCATCGATTCCGTGCGGTGCATCTTCAATGACCACGCAACTTTCCGGTAATGACCCCAGTTGCTGCGCTGCATACAAAAAAATATCCGGATTAGGTTTGGAGCGGTAGCCTACCTTGTCAAGCGTATAAATTTTGTTTTCAAACAGTGCTGAAAGATTAAGGCGCTGATCGACAAGTTTTAGTAGATTTTGATCCATGGCTGTAGCGATACAGGTTTTGTAACGATTGCGCACGGATGTATAAAATTGAAGAAAACCCTCGATAAAGCAAGTATCATGCACCAAGAGTCCCCGCACAATGTCTGCACGTTCTTGCGCTAATGCTTCCGTATCCCCTTCAAACCGATAAGCCTGCTTCATGATCTCCACCCCTTCAGCAAGAGTCCGTCCGGTCAGCAAGGGTTTGATTCGCTCCCGATCATAGACAAAGCCTCTGCGCTGCAGAAAAATCTCCTGTCCCTTGTCCCAAATCGACTCAGTATCGATAACAATGCCTTCACCATCAAAGATAATCGTTTCAATCATGACGCTGCGCTCGCATTAGAATCGCTGATGTTAATTCTACTTTGTCAGATTACTCCAAAGCCACTTTCCGTCGGACGGAAGACTGTTTGGCGCTAAGTCTCCTCTGATGCCGCTTATGAATAATCTCAGCCAGTTCCTCAGCGGTGAGCTGCCTTCG
>JAGOKN010000083.1 GCA_017994575.1 Nitrosomonas sp. | reverse complement strand
TGGAATTCATTCCTTTAGCAGAGGAAAACGGCTTGATTATTCCAATCGGCGAATGGGTGCTACGGACTGCTTGTACCGCAGGTGCTCAATGGCATCGTAATGTCCACAGTTTACAAGTTGCCGTTAATCTTTCTCCGTTACAGTTCAAGAACCCCGATCTCGTGCGTACTGTGCTCAATATTTTAGCAGAAACCGGTTTCCCACCCGATAAGCTGGTTCTGGAAATTACAGAAAGCGCCCTGATGGAGCATAGCGAAAATACCTTGATCACCCTCAATACGCTACGCGAGCATAAAATCCAAATAGCACTCGATGATTTTGGAACCGGCTATTCTTCGATGAACTACTTAAAACGTCTACCTATTAACAGTATCAAGGTGGATCAAAGTTTCGTGCGGGGCTTACTGGATGATAAGGACAATCTCGCCATTGTTCGGGCTATCATTTCTTTATCCAAGAATCTTGGCTTCAGCGTTACTGCCGAAGGGATAGAAACGCTGAACCAGGCACAGGCCCTCAAATATTTTGGCTGCGAAACTCTGCAAGGCTACTACTTTAGTAAACCCATCAGAGCCGCAGAAATTCTCCCCCTTTGTGAGAAACATTGGTCAATACAGGCAATTGAACCTAGAGGAATAAGTTATGAAAGTAGCTGATATTAACCAGTTAAAAATTAGCGCATTGTTACCCAGCCCCAAAGGGGTAGCACTTGCCTTGCTAGAGATCTGCCGCCAGGAAGATGCCAACATTTCTCAAATTGCCAAGCTTATTCAAACTGACCCGGCACTGTCTGGACGCTTGATCCAGCGGGCCAATGCGACAAATCTGGCAACCCGGTCCATCACTTCCGTATTGGATGCAGTTTCTCGTGTTGGCTTAACCGTCGTTAAACAGCTTGCCATGGGATTCTCACTGATCGATCAATATCAAAAAGGCCCTTGCAAGCGATTTGATTATCAAGAATTCTGGTCGCATTCACTGCTGATGGCGATTGCCATGCAGGAATTGGGCAAAACTACCCGTATATCCTCGCCTGATGAATTATTTGCCTGTGGTTTGATGGCACGAATCGGTTGTTTGGCATTAGCTACCATTTATCCAGATAAGTATGCTGAATTAATAGAAAAACATACTCCCGGCACGTTGCTGATTGAGTTGGAGCAACAGTCTTTACAGACTGATCATAATGAACTCACGGCGGCCATGCTACTCAATTTCGGGGTTCCCAGCATCTATGTGGAAGCAGCTTACTTTCATGAAACACCTTCCGAATCTGAATTCTCCGAAGGCTCACGCCCTTATCAAATTGTGCATTTGCTTTACTTGGCAAAGCAAATCGCTGATTTTGGCTTGGCAAAAGAATCCGAACAAAATAATCGCATTTCCGAACTGATTCTCCTGGGCGGAAAAATTGGTCTGGATATGGAAGCTTTTGGTACGTTTATCGATCAGGTCATGCAGGAATGGCAGACATGGGGAAAAATGCTCAAACTATCGGGTGTAGAGTCCCCTCCTCCATTCCATGAGATAATGAATGCGTCCGCACCACGTCAGGAAAATGTAAGCGACAGCTCATCGCTACGCATACTGTTAGTGGAAGATGATCCTACCAGCCTTGTTCTGGTAGAAGGATTACTATCCAATATCCTGGGGCATACGGTTTTTACCGCAAGCAATGGTCAGCAGGCGCTGTCCTTATCGATGGAAGTCTTACCGCATGTCGTCATAACAGACTGGCTTATGCCGGTGATGAGCGGGCTTGAATTAACCATGTCATTACGTGCTACTGAGTGGGGTCAGAATTTATATATCATTATGCTGACCAGCATTGAAGATGAAGAAGAGATCATCACTGCCTTTGATGCCGGCGTTGATGACTACGTCACCAAACCCATCAACATCCGCGCTTTCCGGGCCCGATTACGAGCCGCCTGGCATTATCGCAAGCTGCAAGAATCCTGGGAACGTGACCGTGAACAACTGAAACGTTTCGCTGCCGAGCTAGCAGTCACTAACCGCAAGTTGAAGCATTACGCATTAACCGACGTGCTCACAGAACTGCCCAATCGGCGTGCGGGCATGGAAGCACTCTCGGAGGCATGGAGTATCGCCAGTCGATCAGAGCAATTGATGGCAGTCATGCTGATCGATATTGATCATTTCAAGCGAATCAACGACAACTATGGTCATGCAGTTGGCGATAAGGTGTTACAAGAAGTCGCTTCGTCGATTCGAAATATTGCCCGCAAAGGGGATACTTTCTGTCGCATGGGAGGAGAAGAATTTCTGGTCGTTTGTCACAATGGAAATACCGATGCAAAATCGGTGGTATTTTTTGCTGAGAGGCTCCGCCAACACGTCAAAGAACAGAAAATTAATATCGATGACATTCAGATTCAAATTTCCATCAGTATTGGAGTCGCATTAAAAGAAGCCAACATGAAAAGCGAGGATCATTTAGTCAATGCGGCAGATAAAGCCCTTTATGCCGCCAAGAATGCGGGCAGAAACCGGGTGTTTCTAGCGCTAGAAAATAAGCTGATCAGCTGTAATTCCACTAATTAGTTTTTTTGGATACAAAAATTCAGCGAACCCAAAACGTTATGGCAGATATTCCGTACAATAAGCTCCCGAAACCTGTTGCCGCTGCTTTGCTTTTTGCACCCAAATTCATCCTGTCTTTGCGCTGCCAAGCATAGCCCATAATATAATGAACACTTGGTTCAACTTCGTAGCAAACACCTTCCAACCTAGATAGAAAAATTCCTGACAACGGCATCATTATTTCAAATTCAATAAAATCTTTAATTTCCCCGACGCTCATTCCAGACCAGTCATATAAGGTCATGATTGAAATTTGATATTGACCAATTGTCAAATTTTCAGGGAACCAACTCCAATCGATTGCTTGTCTTGCTTTTTTTGCATGCTTCTCTCTGATAAACTCGGCGCTTCGATAATTTTGTAAGCATATGCCAGTTAATTGAGGAGCCCCGAATGTTCGACAAACCCAACCAACTCATTTTTTATATCAATGTAATACTTATCGTCTTTGGCGTGCTAGTGGCACTACTGACGGATTATGTTGTGATTGGGCTAATATTTGCTATCTGCGCATCGTTATTGGTTTTTGATCAAATCAGACAAAACAAATCTGCATTCACCATTGCAGATCTGAGAAAAAAACTGACTATTCATGACACTGGCGGCAGCAAAGCAACCCTGATACAAACACAAATGACCGCTGCCTGCCATGCAAGTAATTCAGAATATTGGTTTAGAAATATTCGTGCGATAGGCAGCATCAGTAATTTTAAAATCAACGACAATCATCCCGCAGCACAATTCCTAGAAAATGGTAGCTATCAAGTTTGCATGAAGTTTCCTCCTGAGTTGAAAGCGACCCAAGACTCTGATCTGACTTTATCGTATGAATATGAAGATGCTTTTACACAAACTGAAGGCTTACTATCACACGTCGTTGGCGATGACACACGACAATTACATTTAGTCGTTGAGCTACCCGAAGGACGCTCCATCACGTCAGCCAAGTTTTTCTGCAGACAGGATGGGGCAGAAGAAGCCTTGCTGCCACCGGTTGTCACAGGACAAACCAAGATTGAAGCGGATATCAAAAACCCGAAACTGGGCGCAGAATATTGCTTGCAATGGAATTGGTCCGAGGAAGGCATTTTCAAGAAACTGGGTCGCTTTTTTTAAATCCCAAACCTAGGCTCACAGTGTTTACCTTGGCTAATATGAATTGCCGCTGATTGATTTGTAATCATGGAAAAATCAGCAGCAGGCTCGAAATTCAAATAGCCAAGGTTCAACAATCCGCCTATTGACAATAACTTTTCTCTGATCGCGCAAATCCCTAAATACCATTGAACTTACTCAAAGCCTTGGCTGCTGTCAGCAGCATGACCTTTATATCGCGCGTTCTCGGTTTCGTGCGCGATGTAATGATTGCACGGATTTTTGGCGCTGGCATGGAAACGGATGCTTTTTTTGTGGCTTTTCGCATTCCCAATCTACTGCGCCGATTATTTGCTGAAGGGGCATTTTCACAAGCCTTCGTTCCCATTCTTGCGGAATACAAAAACACACGCACACCAGAAGAAACCCGTGATTTAATCGATCACATCACCAAGCTGCTAACAATCACTCTGTTTATCATCACTGTCATTGGCATCATGGCGGCATCGCTGATTATTTATGTCAGTGCACCAGGATTTTCCGATGATCCGGAGAAATTCAATCTCACTGTCGAACTTTTACAGATTACCTTCCCCTACATTCTGTTTATTTCTTTGGTAGCTTTGGCAGGCAGCATACTCAATACCTATGGAAAATTTAATGTACCTGCAATCACACCGGCGTTACTGAATCTATCTTTTATAGGTTGTGCGCTATGGCTTACCCCCTTATTAGATCCTCCTATTCTGGCACTGGCATGGGCAGTTTTTATCGGTGGCGCGCTGCAACTCGCTTTCCAGATACCCTTTCTATTACGCTTGAAATTATTGCCGCGCATCCGTTTGCGAAATTCGGATACTGGCGCTTGGCGCGTGATCAAGCAAATGGGACCTGCGGTTTTTGGCGTATCCGTCGGTCAAATCAGTATGCTAATCAATACTATTTTTGCTTCGCTCCTGATTACCGGTAGTGTCTCGTGGCTTTATTATGCCGATCGATTGATGGAGTTTCCTGCGGGATTACTGGGGGTAGCACTGGGTACTATTCTGCTTCCTTCCCTGGCCAGGCATTACAATAATCACAGCACTGATGAGTATTCCCGTTTACTGGATTGGGGTTTGCGCATGACCATATTGCTGACTTTGCCGGCAGCACTGGCATTGGCTTTATTGTCAACCCCATTGATTACCACACTGTTTTATCATGGCGCATTCACTGATCATGACGTATGGATGACGCGCGAAGCCCTGATTGCGTACAGCATAGGTTTGCTTGGACTCATTCTGGTCAAAGTGCTCGCCCCCGGTTTCTATGCGCGCCAAAACATAAAAACACCGGTAAAAATAGCAGTTATCACGCTGATTGCCACGCAATTGATGAATCTTGCTTTTATCATCCCTTTCCAACATGCCGGATTGGCACTGGCCATTGGTTTGGGTGCTTGCCTGAATGCCGGGTTACTGTATTACAAATTACGCAGTCACGACATTTACCAACCACAACCAGGATGGCTTGTTTTCTTTGTGAAAATACTGATCGCTTTAGCGGCTATGGGAAGCGTTTTATGGTTTGCGACCGGCACTGATGCTTCCTGGTTGACCGATTCAGTAATAACACGTGCAGTTCGATTGACCTGGATAGTGATACTGGGTGCATTCTGTTATTTTGCAGCATTATGGCTATTAGGTTTTCGCTTAAAAGACTTTACCAAGCAACAGGCGATATAACACAGCGGCTCGGAAGGCAGATACAGTCAATCAATCCAAATTCTCCATTGCACGACAGATGAATGACTGACACCGAAAATCCAGGCTGGTAGAAAAAGATCACATGGATCACCAGGAAGACAGCAAACCGTTCAAGCAGTGAATACCACCGTAAACCGGGAACCTTGCCCTTTTGCGCTGTCAAACGAAACCGTCCATCCATAACGTTCACAGATACGTTGAACGATAGACAAACCTAGTCCGGCTCTGTTCGTATTGCCTGAACTTTTGACCGTATAACCTTTAAATATTTGCGCCTGTACCGCTGTATCAATACCTACGCCGGTATCTGTGACTGTTAAGTGACCGGGTGCTAACGATACCGTTACAGTACCCCGCTCGGTATACCGGAATGCATTTCGTACCAGATTGGCAACCAAAACACTGAGAATGCCGGAAGGCGCAGCCACCACTAATTGACCGTTCTCCTCCAACACTACTTCAATCGGTTTATTACCCAGCCATACACGTTGTTGTTCAATTACCTTACGAGCAACTGGTCCCATTTCGCAAGAAGCGCCGTGAGTCGGTTCATCATTGATCTGCGCCAATACCAAGAAAGTTTCGATCAGTTCGGACATCTCGCCCGCAGCACGTTGAATCCGCTGGATCCGTTTATATTCTTGGGTAGATAAATCCGCCTTGGTGGCTAGCACCTCTGCCGCCATACTGATGCTGGTAACCGGTGTTCGTAGCTCGTGACTGACGTTGCTGGCAAACTCCTTCTCACGAATCAGCAATTGCTGCAATTGCTCATGATAGTGCTGTAACTTGCGCGTCAGCACGCCAATCTCGTCATCACCAAACTCTGACAAATCCAAGGATTCACCCGGTTGATTCTTGAATGCCATGACCTGATAAGCAAGCCGCCGAATAGGACTAATGACATAATGCGCGACTTTCCGACCAAAGACAAATGCAATCAGCAAAGCAACCAACGAGCATAGCTCGACCAGACGGATAAAATCACGCTCACGCTTATGAATACTGGTATCGTCGAATTTTATGGTATATCGGGTATCGTCGATATATTCGACCAACACTCGATAGTCCCGTTTGTTGTGCGTCACATCGTGAAAACCGCGGGGAAGGGTACGCAAGTACCCGGGAATACTGTTCATTTCATCAGGTAATGAAACATAAATAGTGATTGTGGAGCGTGATTGTAAAGATCCGGATTTTTGTGGATTATCAGTCTGCTGAAGTTGCTTGAGCTCGGTATACAGTATATCGTCGAGTATGTTGATTTCAATTGCTTTCAACGCGATAACCAAACTCAAACCCAGCAAAAGCGTTAACACGGCACCTAACAATAAAAACGACAAAGTAATGCGCTGACTCAGCCGTTTAGTCTTCTGCATACTTGTCTGTCATCTTGTACCCGAAACCGCGTATAGTATGCAGGAGCGGTCGATCAAACGGTCGGTCAACAAGCTGACGCAGGTTATAGAGATGAGTTCGCAAAGCATCACTATCCGGCGGACTTTCCTGCCAAACAGCATATTCCAGTTCTTCACGAGTGATAACACGATGCGGATTCTGCATGAGATGCATTAATAGCCGGAATGACGACGGACTGAGCTCGATGCGCTTACCTGCGCGATATACTTCGTGGGTGGTTTCTTCCAGCGAGAGATCGGCAATCTGTAATCGCGAAGCCGGTACGCGGTTGATGCGCTCCGACAACACTTTGATACGCGCTGCAAGCTCCTTTAAAGCAAAGGGCTTTACCAGATAATCATCTGCGCCAGACTCGAAACCTTGCAATTTATTGTCGAGTGAACCCCTAGCGGTTAACATGAGCACTGCCACAGAACAATGCGCATCCTGGCGAAGCCGTTGGCAGAGATCAACCCCATCGATATCCGGCAATCCCAAATCCAGAATGATCACGCTATAATTTTTCGTAATCGCCAGATTTAATCCTGTCATACCATCTCCGGCTATATCGACTGCATAATCCAAACTTTCCAGGTAATCACTGATACTGGCAGCAATATCTTGATTGTCTTCTATGATGAGTACTTTCATGGAGCGTCCTAACCAGATGAATAAACCAAGAATACTTAATCACAGCCCGTTCAACAAGAATCTCGATACCGCTCGCTCAAGCTGCTCATGAAATATATTAACGGTATTTCAGGATTGATCATCCGGCATATTCTGTATTACCCTTTTGGGGGACGAACCAGCAATATTGAAGATTCAATTTTAGCAACTAACTGCTCGGCAACCGAGCCCATAAGAAAGCGTTCCAATCCTCGCCGATTAGCTGTTCCCACTACCAGCAGATCTGCCCCCCAATTTGCGGCGGCAGCGGCAATCGCTTCGGCAACGCCATTTGAACCATACTCGATTTCAGCTTCCAGAAGTCGGGTTTCGACACTTAAGGCGCTCAGACATGACTCGGCTTCTTCCAGTATTTGAGTTCCCGCCTTTTTATCAGCATCGGTATTCCCATTCAAGCAATGCACAATACATAATGCTGCATTATAAGTATTGGCAATATTCATGGCCTCCATCAATGCTTGCTTGGCAGTCTCGCTGCCATCGACGGCGGCCATTATTTTTTTATACATGATTAAAACCTCCTTTATGAGCATTAATTCCATAAAGGGCGAAGCTTTAATAGCTACGCCCTTTATGTGCTCTAAATAAATTATATGGAAATCGCGTTTAAATCTTTACTGTAAATTACTGCCGCTATCTTTCTTCAGATTATCAAAATAACGTTTGATAACAAGTTTACCGGGCAAATTGTCATGCTTGGTGTAAACCATAAAATGAATCAGTCCATGCAGCACCATCGCAATCAGCAAACCCTCAAAAATACCCACTTTATAAACCAAGCCGCCCGTTAGGAGCGCCAGTATCAGCGCATAGGGACCGTAATGCGTTACATGTGCCAATCCGGCAATCATTTTGTAGCCGGTAAACATCATAATTGCTGCCAATGCAAATTTCGGCAAAAAATCAAGATATTGTGGATTAAATGTAAAAAAACAAACCACTGAGCCAATGATCAAAACGGAGAACTTGGTCATCGCGCCGGCCAGCTTATTCGTGGTGCTTTTGGCCAAACCATCCAGATTGGTCATACCATGGAAAAAGCTTGAACCCATATTGGCAATCCAAATAGCCAACAAGCTATTATTACTATTGGTTTTACGTTTTAATGGATCGATTTTTTCAATCGCGGCGTTACTCATGACTTGTTCGATCACATCGACGATTGCCAGCATCGCGCAGAAAAGTAACATATAAATCATCATCATCGTTGTTACATCCGCTTCCGGTAATGGCAATTTCAAATGAAGATCAATGTTTTCCACCGATATCATGGGTACACTGACAAACTGCGCCAATACCACACCGCCGATGATGAGCGCAAAATAAGGAATTGCTGGTTGAGTATCCTTAAATTTGGAAAATAACAGTAGAAATACCCCGAGCCCCCCTGCAGAAATAGCGACCATTTGCATACGCGCGCTGTTCCAGAATTCGTCGGTAATCGCTTCCGCCGGTATTTCGTAAGTAAACTCGGAAAACTTCAATAATATTTTTAATCCCACACCAGCCAGTAAGCCTTCAACCAGATAAACCGGAACGGCAACAAGTAGATAACGCTGCCAATTGAATTTCCAGATAACTGCCTGCATGACTGCAGTCATAAAAACACAGAATGCCATATTTTGCCAGCCAAAACTGGCCACACCCAAAGCCAGTACCGGCGCCAATCCAGCCGCAATGCCAGGGGAACCGATATAATTGCCGGGTTTGAACCAAGCATTGATCCAGCCAACCAGAGATGCAAAAGCGACCGTCGCCAATCCAATCTTGATCGGATAATCGGACATAATCGCAATGCCAATAGTCAGCGGTATGGCCATCGCCCCGGTTATCAAACCCGCAGCAGTATCGCGCAAGAGATACTGTGCTTGGAAAGCGGCAGAACCAGCCTGGGCAGCAGCTGTGCCTTGCTGATCATCTGATGGCCGCTTATCTTCTACTTGTGAATTCATAAATGTTTTTCTCCAATTTGACAAATAATAGTGGATAGTGACATGGTCAAGAATCAAGCGTGAAATTATGTAACACCATCCAAGAGTCGTTTTCAGGATCACCTTGATAAATCATATATAACGCAGGCAATGTTAAGGTTTCATGAATACTCTGTTAAAGCCTCGTGAAGACCCCCTGGGCACTTCGATAACTCTTTGTTCCTGAACAAGCATCAGCAGTTGCTTTAAAAAAAGCATCTTAGCTTTACCACAGAGGATCACAAGTTGAATCCGAGAATTCGGTTGTAATGAATACAATCGAGTCAGTTACTGGAGGAAAAATACGGGATAAAAACGATACATCCGATGGGATCGCTGTGATCTGCTGCGCCGCACCCAGCTTAAATTGCTGCTATCAACATCACGGCCTCAGACGTTTCTCAATACCGGAAACGGCAAATTTACAAAGACTATACACCCGCTTATGCGGAGTCACATGAAGACGGACAGAGGGATATCGGCAACGGCAAAAGCTTTATTTTTGAAGTTTCTTGTCGTGCTGAATCAACGCATATGCCGAATGATTATGAATAGACTCAAAATTTTCTGATTCAACGACATAGGCGTCAATGCGTTTATCATGATTCAGTACTTCAGCAATATCTCTGACGATATCTTCCACAAATTTAGGGTTATCGTACGCCCTTTCCGTCACGTATTTCTCGTCAGGTCGTTTCAGTAGGCCATATAACTCACAGGAAGCGTTGTTTTCCGCAATGCGAATGACATCTTCAATCCATACAAAACTATTGGTGCGCACAGAAATAGTTACATGAGAACGTTGATTATGTGCACCATAATTGGATATTTTCTTGGAACATGGGCATAAGCTCGTGACAGGCACCACGACTTTCATGGTAAAAAGATATTCATTATCCTTAATTTCACCAATGAAGGTTACTTCATAGTCCAGTAAACTTTTGACTTGTGAAACCGGTGCTGATTTATTGATAAAGTAAGGAAAGGTCATTTCAATATGACCAGAATCCGTTTCCAGTCTTTCGATCATTTCCCGCAAAATAGTTTCGAACGACTCGACAGAAATTTCCCGTTCGTGACCATTGAGAATTTCCACAAAACGGGACATATGCGTGCCTTTAAAATTATGCGGCAAATTCACATACATATTAAAAACCGCTATCGTGTGCTGCACGCCATCATTTTTGTCAGCCACCACGACAGGGTGGCGAATGGCCTTAATGCCTACCCTATCGATGGCAATACGCCGTGTATCGGGTGAACTCTGCACATCCGCAATAGATAAATCTATCTGTTTATTCATGTTAATTCCTCCCCCACCAATAGGAGTTTATGGCAATCATTAAGTTCAACACTCACTAACGCCCAATCAGGATAAATGCCGTTGCATTTTAGCGAGATAAGTACACTGCTTACTCAGGCAATATCGATCTTATTGACTGAAGAATACCCTTTTTATCTAATCCACAACCAGCAAGCATCTGTCCATGATCACCCTGATCAATAAAAATATCTGGCAATCCTAATTGCAATACGCTGACAATAATCCGCTGACTATTCAACGATTCCGTGACAGCACTACCTGCTCCACCCATCACAGTATTTTCCTCAACGGTCACCAACAAATCATGACTGGCCGCCAAAGATGCCACCAGATCGTCATCTAACGGCTTGATGAAGCGCATGTTGGCAACTGTGGCATCCAGCTCTTCCGCAGCTTGCAAACAGGGTGTGAGCATACTGCCGAAGGCCAGCAATGCAATCTTCTTTCCATGCCGGCGAATCTCTCCCCGACCAATGGGTAATGCCTGCATTTCCTTTCTAACTTTTATTCCAGCCCCGCTTCCCCTTGGATATCTGACTGCTGTTGGAGTATCCAGCTTAAAGGCGGTATAGAGCATTTGCCGACATTCGTTTTCATCCGCAGGCGTCATCACGGTCATATTAGGTATGCAGCGCAAATAAGACAGATCAAAACTGCCGGCATGCGTTGGACCGTCCGCCCCTACCAATCCAGCCCGATCAATGGCAAAAACTACCGGTAAATTCTGGATGGCCACGTCATGAATCAGCTGATCGTAAGCACGTTGTAAAAAGGTCGAATAAATCGCCACAACGGGTTTTAAGCCATCACATGCCGCACCGGCCGCAAAGGTTACCGCATGTTGTTCCGCAATCCCTACATCAAAATATCGATTAGGATACTCCTGAGAGAAACGCACTAGCCCTGATCCTTCACGCATTGCCGGCGTAATACCGATCAAACGCGGATCTTGCGCAGCCATGTCACATAACCAATCACCAAAAATCTGTGTATAAGAAGGCTTTCCTGTTGCTTTGGTAACAACGATACCTTCTTCAGGATCAAACTTGCCTACGCCATGGTATAGAATCGGATCCTCTTCAGCGACCTTATAGCCAGCTCCTTTGCGAGTAACCACATGGAGAAACTGAGGACCATCGAGGAGCTTGATATTATTCAGCGTAGTCACCAAAACATCCAGATCGTGACCATCGATCGGGCCAATATAATTAAATCCAAATTCCTCAAATAATGTTCCCGGCGTCACCATGCCTTTGACATGCTCTTCAGCCCGCTTGGCCAATTCGAGCATAGGTGGCACGACTCCCAGCACTTTTTCACCTGCACGCCGTGCCGTCGCATAGAATCTTCCAGACATCAACTTGGCCAGATAGTTATTGAGCGCCCCTACAGGCCGCGATATTGACATGTCATTGTCATTCAGGATGACCAGCAGATTGGCATCCATCACACCTGCATTGTTCAGTGCTTCAAACGCCATGCCCGCACTCATGGCGCCATCCCCAATAATAGCAATGGCACGCCGATCCGTATTATTTAATTGCGCAGCTACTGCCATGCCCAGCGCGGCACTGATTGAAGTACTGGAATGTGCAGTGCCAAACGCATCATATTTACTTTCATCACGCCGTGGAAAGCCGGCAATACCGCCGTGCATGCGTAATTTATTCATGCCGCTTCGCCGGCCGGTCAGAATTTTGTGCGCGTAGGTTTGATGCCCCACATCCCACACCAGTTGATCGTGTGGTGTATTAAACACATAGTGCAGGGCAATGGTCAGCTCGACCGTACCCAGATTGGAAGA
>JAGOKN010000141.1 GCA_017994575.1 Nitrosomonas sp. | reverse complement strand
AGTTTCCCCTAATTCCCTCAGCTTTTGATGCCTATATTATAATTTCCCAGGAATTTCAGCGTTTGCTAATTCGCATGCATTCGAACATTTATAGGGTTTCCAAGCGTTTCGCAGGACCGACTATTGAAGCATTGTTGAAGGAATGTGGGTAGGTGGTGGGGTTGGAGGGATACAATGATTCGGCCAGGAACTCGTGTTCATGCTGACAAGGCGTATAGCAGCCAAAAACATCGCGCTGCGCTGAAATCACGCGGCATTAAAAACGGCATTCAGGATAAGGCCGCCAGGAATAATCCTTTGACGCGGCGGCAGTTACAACGCAACAGCCTGATCACGAAATCCCGTTACGTGGTAGAACGCACTTTTGGCAGTCAGGCACGTTGGTTCAATGCCAAAATCCTGCGTTACCGCGGATTGGCCAAAGCGCATGCCTAGCATATGCTGCTGGCTATGGCGTATAACCTGAAGAGGTTACCAAAACTCTTCGCCGATCACCGAATGATTACGCAAACATAGGAATATTGCGCCCTCTTGAGCAGAAATCGCCGGTTGAGCGTAATAATCCCTGGCTCATTTGCGGAAAATGGCTAAAAAATAATGGGTCTCTAAAAAAATTAAGACACAATTACACCAAAATGAGAAAGTCGCGGCATTTTGCAAAGGTCTCGATCAATCTAAAACTCGGTTGGTGAAAAAATGAATTCTTCAGAGACGACTAAATAATAATGACGATGCTAGCGCACAAATTCTTCTGGGAAAGGCATTTTCGCGTTTTCGCGATTTAACAGAGTAATTTGTTGACTCAGTTGATCTATATCTGACCAGCCTGCTGCATCGCTTGACGGAATCCAGCGTCCACGAAGATATCCATAACGATCGATTAAGAATTCCATATGCTCAGGATTAGATCCACGGCCAATGATATCTGGATGAGTCAATGTACGACGCCATAACGCATAGCTACTGGCAATATCAGACGCACTTTGAGTAATAATTGGAAAAGGCAATTCAGTGGTTGCTTGTTTTAACTCATCAGCCGTAAGCTCTCTTGTCGGCACTGCTAGCAACGAAACATTTTGTTCATCCAAGCGGCTATAAGCCATTCTTAATTGCTCAATTCGGTCTTGTGATTGTGGCCAAGAAAAAATGATCAGTAAGACAACTTTATTTTTACGAAAATCTTGTAATTCCCCGTTACTACCATCATGCCCTGAATAGGAAAAAATTGGAGGTTTCACAAAAGCTTTATTGAGAATAATTTCTGGTGCCAATATGCGAGCCTGGTAACCCCTCGATAATGCATGCACAAAGTTGACTAAATCCCAGCGATCCTCATCCGACAATTTCTCGGCATAGCCCGGCATATCTGTATTGATCATGCCATAACTAATCCAGTGATAGAAATCTCCAGGAGTATGCTCCACTGTATGCGGCTCAGTCAGCAAATCAGGTAGCTTGGTTGATAAGGTTCTCGACTTGATACCATTACCCTTACCTTGATGACCATGACATTCTACACAATGTTCTGCGTATAACACAGCACCATTAGCCACAGAGATTGCATCAAAAGGCACTAAGGATTTACGATAAGTCTCTGGATATGCAGGAATTGACAGGGGAGGTAAAGCCACTACGAAACCCAAAATAGCAAGTATTGTTGAAATACTAATTAATTGCTTTATTTTCCAGTTGAGGAAACGACCTAGCGGTATAGTACCTACAGCAAACACCAAAATCGACAAGCCTATCCACACTTGGATCGCTACATTAGGCTGATTCCAAGTTGCATTAATCGAGAATCTGAATGGAAATGGCCAATTCTCAATTGGGGCATATTTTACCGGAGTTGTATTTGTGATGAGTGTTGCTAGCAATACCAATATTATTGCCAAAACAAATTCGATACGCACCCATTTCCTCATACCTATTCTGCCGCTATCTTCTGTAGCTTGGTTATTATTAGTTAAAAGAGGCAACCAGTATGAGCGCACACGAGAAGCAATCAAAAGAATTACACACAATAAGAGAATCTTCGCACTTAACATCAAACCATAAGGAGTGGCTACTAATGCTGCATAATAACCATCGAATATGCGATCACCAACAATAATCCCTGTCATAATAATCAGCAACATTGCAGGTAAAGCAACTGATGAAAATCGTTTTAATGTTTCAAATTCCAGATTTCTCAATTTCTTGCTATCTCTCTGCTTATTATCATCATAAATAAGCAGCAAAAAGGCTGGTAGAGCTCCAAACCAAACACCCACAAGTATAAGATGAAGTACATAAGGCATAACCGCACTCACTGATAATTCTTCTGCGGCGGTATGACTTGCTAGTGAGCCAACAATTATTGGCAAGGCAGCAAAGACAGCACATAAAATATACCGCCAGCGTGTCTTGGGTGCTTTACGAAGATATATGACCGCAAATAACAGCAGCAAAGCAGATACGGTGCGCAAAATCCATATTTGACCTGCTTGAGTATCTTTTATTATGCCAAGCCAAACTTCCGGTTGCCATACATTACCACCCGGACCAGTCACTTGCACAATTGTCGTGGTTAAGATTACCGTTAACCCTATCGGTATACTGATAGCAAGCCATGGAAATATACGTTCCAATCCTTCAATCCATGGTTCTGCATAGACTCGTTTTCGAGTACCTGCAATAGCAAAAAATACGCAACTGCCCAATAAAATCAGATTTGCTATGAGTTGAAACCAGCGCGCAATTGCAGCAATAACTTCTATCATACTTACTACATTTAGTTCTTGATACTAAAATCGTAGCTTGATGCAATCACATGTCCATCAACTGACATTACGCGATATTGTACCGTATAACGCCCAGGTTCCATTTGTGGTATGTTTAAAATGACCGATTTCGGATCATCTAAAACAACTTCAGGATTATTTTCGGTTATCGACTTCTTCTTTGAGTCGAGCACTGTAACAGATGCATAAGATCCTTCAATTTTTTCATTAAACCATAGCTGTATTCGTTTAGGTGGCGAGGAAAGTGAAGCTCTGCGAGGTGGATCAGATTTGACCAAAGTTGCATGAGCCAATGCAGAATTTACTTGAAACAACATTGACAACATAGCCAAGGACATTGCAAAGGTAGTGACTCTTCTGATCAGAAGCTTTAATGAATGATTATTTTGCACAATTTCCCTCTATTTATAAGCTTATTTACGTCTTAAACTTTTGAGTTTCTAGATAAGGATGAGTTCAATAAATTTTTATTCATCCTTACTCTTCATTACAAAATGATTATTTCAAGCGGCTCCTGAGCCATCATTTTTACGTCGACGCATAAATAGGAATGCAACAACGGCAATCACCAGCACTACAGGAGCGATGATCGCCGCCTTAGGTGTTGGACGTCCGGCTCCCACTGAAAA
>JAGOKN010000082.1 GCA_017994575.1 Nitrosomonas sp. | reverse complement strand
AAGGGGGGAAAACTCCCCTAAAAAAGGAGAAAAACTTCACTTTCTACCAAAATGACGTGCAATCAGCATCATTTGGAAATTTTTCTCTGTCACTACAGCTAAATTCTCGTGGTTGTGCAGAGGTCTTTGTGTTAAACAGCCTATTTAATCGGTAATGCTAACCACACAATTACGCCCCTTTTCTTTTGCGATATATAATCGTTGATCCGCATATTTTAGTATTGATGCAATATCGATTTCAGTGTCGCTCTCATCAGTAGAGAACGTGCCAACACTCGTAGTTATCTGTAATTCATGAACAGTATCATGGGTAATGCTGATAGGTTTGTCGCAGACTGCTTTACGAAAATGGTCTCCAACAAGCTGCGCACGTTTTTTCCCGCAAGGATAAAGGACTGCTACAAACTCTTCACCGCCCATTCGACCGAAAGCTTCGGAATTACGACAACGCTTACTAATCCGTTTACTCACCTCTTGCAACACTTCATCACCAACGGCATGTCCATAACTATCATTAACTGATTTAAAATTATCGATATCAAATTGTAAAATTGTCATGGGCTTTGCTTCACGGTGGGCAAGATGAAATGATTTTTCAATCAATTCAAGTATTGCTCCGCGATTCCAAACGCCAGTAAGCGCATCATGTGTTGCCTTTTTACGAAGTTCTTCCTGGGTATTTTTTAGATTGTTATTTAATTCATCAATTTTTCTTGCAGCTAATCGCAATTCCATTTGATCCATGACAAGTTGAGCAAGTTTTTCTAACGCATTAATATCTTCATCGCTAATGGTTCGTGGTTTGTAATCAATTATACAAAGTGTGCCCAAGTTAAAACCATCATGGGTTCTCAACTGTGCAGCAGCGTAAAAACGGAAACCAAGCTCACCAGCAATTAAAGGATTAGCTAAAGTTCTTGGGTCAACGGCAGCATTTTCCACGACATATGGTTTGTTAAATAGAATTGCCGAGGAACATAAGCCAGGCGACCGGTTTATTTCCGGCGCTTTTATGCCATGATGAGACTTAAACCAGATTCGATCTTTATCGACTAGACTTACAATTGCAATTGGTACCTTCAAGAAGGTTGATGCAAGTGAGGTTATATTGTCAAATGCACCGTCTTGAGGTGTGTCCAGGATTGCATAACGTTTTAAAACTTCAATTCTTTGATCTTCAATGCTCTGGTCAATCACTGCATTATTCATGTAACACCTGTCGCGTTAGAAAATAACTAAAAGGCCTCTCTAAAAACCCATATTTTGTCAAAATACATCGTTGTTTATAAATAGTATATCCTGATATATCAATTATATGTTGCGCCAATATTTTTTATTCCCGCCTTGTCTTGTTTAGAACTCTGAGTTTTTAGAGACATCCTAAAGTTTTTTGGTAAATTTATTATTGAGTTCCTATTATCTTGGCTAAAGCCGAAAAATAAACGGAAAAAATATCTTTTTGATAGATAGACGGGAAAATAACGTATTGTTTTAGGGAAGCGCTGAACAATTAGCGGTTTCCAGATTTTTCGGTATTACTGTCGGTTTTTTGAACACGGATTGCCGACAATTCATTTTTTGAGGACAATTTGAGCGGACTCCCCCTTAAGTAGCCAACAATTTCCTGCGCAGCAGGTACAGGTTGGCCAAGCCCATCAATGTTCACCTGGACGGCATTCTTCATCAACCCGCGGTAACGGGTCCGGGTAAATACAAACTGCTGCTTGATCACCCGGAACACATATTCCACCCGTGCCCGGATCGAGGAATGCTTCCGGTTACGCTTCTTCTGGCTCCCCGAGTAGATTCTGCCCGGGCTTGCGTTTGTCTTGCACACACCAGCGTATTCCTAACTGCCGCGATCCCCGTTTGTATTCATCACTGATGTAGCCCGCATCGCCAAAAACAACCTCGTCTTCCGCCCGCAGTAGCTTGGGCAAGACGTTGATATCCGCTTCATCGGCTGACGACCCCGCCGTCCAGCCTTGAGATAATGCGACTCAATGTGTGCCAGCAAAACTTGCCACGGTATTACCCCTTATTTCGCTTAAAAAAACCTCCCGGCGCATCCGGCGTCTCTTGTGACTGTAATCAAGATCTGCAAAGCTCGTTTGGCGTGACATGGTGTATTTAGAAAGTTATCAGGAAACACTATTATCTCAAACTTCGGGATTTGTTCAGCGATTCCCTAAGTGTTCCATCGCTTTATCAGAAATAATTGGCACTGCTTTTTTTCGGTAATCTGCCTTGAATTTGCTGATAATATACCTGTTATTGACCATTGATAAAAGGGTAAGCAATATGAGAATAAAAGCATTCACCATGTCTTGTATTGCTTTGATACTTAACGGTTGCGCCACATGGAAACAGCCATCAGACCTAGCCATTATGCGAGACAATGGCAAATCAGGTATACCCGTTGCCGATTTGGCCAAAAAACCAGAGTTCGCCAACCTCCATCGTCTCGCCGCTTTAAGCGCGAGTATTTATATTGATAATGCACCGAAATCGACAAGCTCATTCACCAGTTTCTGTGAATCCAAATCTAAAGATATTCAATTGATTCCCGAAAACTGGCATCAGGATCCGTCGCTATCAATTGTTCCAGAAACGCCTTCCTTCCATTACAAAGTTAAGGGTATGGAGCACCAAGTATGGATCAATACATCATCAGGAACGCCCGTCGAGATCTTCATCGTATTCCGCGGCACCGATTTTAATCAATTGGGAGACTGGTTATCCAATTTCCGTTGGATCTCGAGACTCATACCTTTCCTGTGGGATCAATACGACCAGACCAGAGATATCATTCCTAATCTTGTTAAAAACATTAGAGAAAAATATGGAAACGATGTTTCTATTAAGACCACTGGTCATTCTTTAGGGGGCGGTCTTGCACAACAGGCAGCTTATATGTCAGAACATATTGACACAGTCTATGCATTCAATCCGTCTAGTGTGACCGGATATTACAGCATCGACAAATCTGATCGAGAAGCCAATGAAAAGAATATGACCATATATCGAATATACGAGCATGGAGAAATTCTTGCTTACCTTAGACTATTAATGAAAAGTCTTTATCCAATCTCTAATTCAGATCCTAAAATTGTCGAGATTCGCTACAACTTAGTGAAAGGTAATATGATTTCTCAGCACAGTATGAAAGATTTCGCATGCGAGTTGCGCAATATTGCAGAAAACATTCCAAATCCTGATAGCTCTCTTTAACAACTCGCAGACTTCCTGTATCTTGGAATATCAAAATACTCGAGATCACATTAAAAGAGGCTTGCCTTTTGGCTATATCATCTTTTTTAAGACAAAATACTAGAAACTAGGCAACACAAGACCTTCATTCAGTCTATTATGTAATTGCAATTAAACAAAGGAGAATGATCATGGCCAAAGGACAGCAACGAAAAAATAAAGAAGCGAAGAAACCTAAAAAGGAAGCGCCAAAGTAATTAAGAAAACCCAAAATCTTGAATGAAGAATAAAACAAGTGAATTTTTACGTTGGCATCTTTGATTCGCGATCTGCCCCCAACAGTTATTGAATAATGACAGCGATTGGTATTTACAAGGTACCGCACTGGGAACAAAAGTAAAATTTATGATGATAAAATCGCAGGTAGAAATAGACAGTTCCGTTGTTTTATCAATGACCTGTTTAAGTCTAATCAAGGCATTACCAGTCTGACGCTCAATCCACAGTTAACCAGTAACGTTGGGTTCTATTACTGTTGTTATCGGCTCACTCCCGGATTGGAATGTGATGCCGAACCGCTCGGAACATCGCGGAAAGAAGGATAGACGTATTTCCTATTGGTGCAGCCGGCCGCGTACGAGCAGGAACAGTTCCGCGAAGCTTGGAAGCGCATCAGTCATGTGTAATGCTTGCAACAAATAGTCAAAAGCTACGCCTTTTCCCGCCCACTGAATTATCACGTTAGCCCGCATCGGACTCAATCTTTATTGCACCAAATGAAATGGAGTTCGCAGGAAAGTGCGGCTTATTGCCCAACACACTTTGCTTATTAACAACCTACATTACTGCGTGTCACTTCAACAACGGATGATCCTTCGGCAATTGCTTGGCATACCACATCGTCAATTTATGCCGCATGGTTTTCTCGGCGACTTGGTCTTCCGGCAAAGGCTGCATGACTTTATCGTGTACCAGCAAGCGATAGATGTAGAGCAATTTTTCACTGGCCGAATCGGTTGCCTCAAACTGCACCACGCCGCGCCCTTCTGCATACTTCACACCGGCAAGCATGGCTTCCTTGAATAGAGCGGCTTCATTTTTCAGTTTTTTCATGGCGATCCTCATTAAAGTATGTGCAATCCGCATGATATCCCGGCATGGAGATACCACTTTTCTTTTTCGCTAGTCATTGCTACAAAGCAGCATGCGCAGTATCGCTGCCAATCAGCCGAATTCCTTTGAATACTTGTCCTGTGATCGGCTCCATCGCATGGTACAAATCGACAATATCGACAGGACAATCCAATTCAGCACCAAGAGTTTCTATGAGTTGCAGTTTGGAGTCAGCGGCAAGCCGTGCCTGCCCATATACCCAGATCAATATCAGGGCGCGCATCGCCTGCCGCCCGTGAGCCAAACAATATGCCAGTTTGATTTGCGCGGATATTACGACAGTAACACAGTGAGTCGGCTATGCACCGGCGACTTTTCCCCAGGAATCGCGTAGAGTGACTGCACGATTGAACACTGGCTTGCCAGGTTTCATATCAAGTCGATCGGCAATGAAATAGCCGTTACGTTCAAATTGAAAGCACTGCTCGGGTTGCGCTTGGTTGAGTGATGCCTCCACATAGGCCGTAATGATCTGTTTCGACTCGGGATTCAAGAACGTTTTGTAATCCTTGTCACCGCTATCCGGATAGGGATCTGTAAACAAGCGGTCATACAGGCGTATCTCTGCCGATTGTGCATGTTTGGCAGATAACCAATGGATATTGCCTTTCACTTTACGGCTATCTGCGCCCGAAGTTCCGCTTTTGGTATCGGGGTCATAGGTGCAATGGATCGCTTCGATGTCACCTTGCGCGTTTTTAACCACTTGCACACATTTGACGATAAACGCATAGCGCAACCGCACTTCCGCACCGGGCGATAAACGAAAATAGCCTTTAGCCGGCACTTCCATGAAGTCGTCGTGTTCAATGTACAGGGTTTTGGAAAATGGGATCGTGCGTTTGCCCCATTCCGGCTTTTGTGGATGGTTGGGGGCCAAGCAATCTTCTTCCTGGTCTTCCGGATAGTTGTCGATGATCAATTTGAGTGGTTTCAGCACAGCAACGCGGCGCGGTGCGCTGTCATTTAAATCTTCGCGCAAACAATCTTCCAGCACACTCATGTCGATCCAGGAATCCGCTTTACTGATACCAATACGCTCGGCAAACAAGCGAATGGATTGAGGGGTAAAACCGCGGCGGCGAACGCCAGCCAATGTACTCAAGCGAGGATCATCCCATCCATCCACCAATCCGCTTTCCACCAATTCAATCAATTTGCGTTTGCTCATCACAGTATAGGTCAAATTGAGGCGAGCAAACTCGATTTGCTGCGGATGACACGGCACTTTATCCACCAATTGATCCAATACCCAGTCATACAATGGACGATGGTCCTCGAACTCCAAGGTGCATAAGGAGTGCGTGATCTTTTCCAGCGCATCGGAAATACAATGCGTGTAGTCATACATCGGATAAATACACCATTGATTGCCTGTGCGCTGATGATGCACGTGACGAATGCGGTAAATCACCGGATCGCGCATATTGATATTGGGCGAAGCCATGTCGATCTTGGCTCTTAGCACATATTGCCCATCAGGGAATTCGCCGGCTTTCATTCGCCGAAACAAATCCAGATTTTCTGCAATAGAGCGATCGCGGAAAGGACTGTTCTTACCGGGTTTGGTCAATGTTCCGCGAAACTCGCGAATTTCATCAGCCGAAAGACTTTCAACATAAGCTTTTTCCTGATTGATTAGATACTCGGCAAATTCATACAGCTGATCAAAATAATCAGAAGAATAATAAAGATGCTCGCCCCAATCAAAACCCAGCCAGGATACGCTGTCACAAATCGAATCGACATATTCCTGCGCCTCTTTCTCGGGATTGGTGTCATCAAAACGCAAATGACAGACACCCGCATAATCATGCGCAATACCAAAATTCAGGCAAATGCTCTTGGCATGCCCGATATGCAAATAACCATTGGGTTCTGGTGGAAAACGGGCCTCCACACGCCCATTCCATTTACCAGTGCGATTATCTTCATCAATAATGTTGCGAATGAAATTTGACGGCGCTGACTCAGTCAGTAAATTAGTTTCAGGTTTGTCTTTCAAAGCTTGTCTCTCGGCATGTGATTGATGCGTTACTATTTAATTTTGCGACCGCACATAGAACTGGATTGCAAATAACCCACTGAAATAACCGCGTTGCTTTCAGATAGTTAAGATTATAACGACGATTAGCTTAAAATCCATCATCCTCTGAATATAAAGCTTTACAACCAGAGCATGAAACAAAACTGCAATATAATTCAAATTAGCCAGCTCTCTATTTGACTTTTGCACATGTCTAGCATAGAATTCGCGGCTCTCTTTGAATACGCAGGACAGGTTTTCGTGAAAACATTTTCAGCCAAACCACACGAAGTAAGTCATGATTGGTTTGTCATTGACGCGACCGATAAAGTATTGGGTCGCCTTGCTTCGCTAATTGCTCATCGTTTACGTGGTAAACATAAGCCTATATATACACCTCATGTTGATACCGGTGATTACATCATCGTTGTTAATGTCGATAAATTGCGCGTTACCGGTAATAAAATGGAAGATAAGATTTACTATCGCCATACTGGTTATCCTGGCGGAATTTATGAAACCAACTTTAAGAAGATGCATGCACGTTTCCCAGAACGTCCCCTTGAAAAAGCTGTGAAGGGTATGTTGCCTAAAGGGCCATTAGGGTATGCCATGCTAAAAAAGCTAAAAGTTTATGCAGGTGAAGTACATCCACATGCAGCTCAACAACCTAAACCACTTGAAGTTAGAATTTAATTTATGACCACTCAATATAATTACGGTACAGGACGGCGGAAAAGTGCTGTTGCACGTGTTTTTATCAAACCAGGTAAAGGCACAATCATCATTAATGACAAACCAATCGATGATTTTTTCTCACGTAAAACTGGTCGTATGATTGTAAGGCAGCCACTCGAACTAACAAATAATGCAACAACATTTGATATCATGGTAAATATTCATGGTGGCGGCGAGTCTGGCCAAGCAGGTGCCGTTCGTCACGGTATTACTCGCGCATTAATTGATTATGATGCAACTCTTAAACCAGTCTTAAGCAAGGCAGGTTTGGTTACACGTGATGCACGTGAAGTTGAAAGAAAGAAAGTTGGCTTACGTAAAGCGCGGCGACGCAAGCAATTCTCTAAACGATAATTTTTTATTATCAAATAAAAAAGCCGCCTCTATCGGGCGGCTTTTTTATTTGGGTATTTAGCAAAATAGATATCTTCCAAACAAGTTAATAGGAGTCATTATGATTAATGTCGGCATTGTAGGTGGAACAGGCTATACCGGTGTGGAATTACTCCGTTTACTCGCAAAGCACTCTAAAGTAAGAATAAAAGCAATTACATCACGCAGCGAAGCTGGGATGCATGTCGCCGAATTATTCACTAACTTGAGAGGGCATATCGATCTGAGATTCAGTGATCCAGCCGATGCAAAACTCAACAAATGCGATATCGTTTTCTTTGCCACTCCCAACGGCATTGCCATGCAGCAGGCTGAATCTCTACTAAAAATAGGTGTCAAGGTAATTGATTTAGCTGCAGATTTCCGTATTAAAGATATCACCGAATGGGAAAAATGGTATGGCATGCAACATGCATGTCCTGATTTAGTCGCTGAAGCAGTATATGGATTACCCGAAATAAACCGTGAACAAGTGAAAAAAGCGCGCTTAATCGCGAATCCAGGTTGCTATCCAACTGCTGTCCAACTTGGCTTCCTACCACTCATAGAAGCTGGTGTCATCGATATGAATCATCTCATAGCCGATGTAAAATCTGGTGTTTCCGGTGCGGGTAGAAAAGCCGAAGTACATACGCTTCATGCCGAAGCATCCGATAATTTCAAAGCCTATGGCGTACCAGGACATCGTCATCTTCCTGAAATTAGACAGGGACTTTCCAATGTTGCCAAACGCCCAGTGGGCCTGACTTTTGTTCCTCATCTTGTCCCTATGATTCGCGGCATCCATGCTACACTCTATGCTAGATTGACCAGTCAGATAGATTTACAGGCGCTATACGAGAAACGCTATTTGAATGAAGCCTTTGTTGATGTGCTACCCGCTGGGAAACACCCAGAGACTCGCTCTGTTCGTGGCTCCAATATTTGCAGAATTGCAGTTCATCAACCTCAAAATAGTGATACTGTAGTAATACTTTCGGTAACAGATAATCTGGTTAAAGGTGCTGCAGGCCAAGCGATACAAAATATGAATATCATGTTTGGCCTATCTGAAACACTAGGAATCGATCAAGTACCGCTTCTTCCTTGAAATATTCCTAATTACCTTAGCGCACATATAACTGAAATAACTGAATTAAAACAAACTAAGCTCTCAATGTATTGAAAGCTTAGTTAAGGGCAAAATATTTACCTTTATTGATTACATTGACATGACCATCCATGAGTAGACTAATACCATGAAATCCTACACTCTAAACATATATCATATCTGTTCATTCAGATATCAGTGTTAGAAAATTGACTCTCAATCTATAGAGCGCCTCAGGTGATCAAGCTTTTTCAGAAAAAACCAAAAATTTTATCCCCTCGCGTTGTAGTTCGTCCCTATTTATCATGGCGTTACCGCTTTATCTTCGTTGTGATTGCATGCTCGCTATTATCATTATTGTCTTGGGGCATGTATGAAGCAGGCAGTCGATCTGCCACTGCCACAAAGGAAGAAGCAGTTCAGGAAAACTCAGATCCAGCGTACACCCCAGGAATATGCACACAAACTAAGAAACAGAAACTGTGTTCCCAGATAGGTGATTTAACGCAACAATTACATATCAGCAACACTGCCAACAAAAATCTCGCCAATCAGGTTAAAACACTCGCTAACGAAAACGATCATTTGAAAGAGAAACTGGTATTCTTCCAGCACTTAATGTCAGGAAATACAAAAAGCGGACTCTCAATCTATCACTTCAGCCTTAAAGAAACACAAACGCCTGGGAAATATCGCTATACACTGACACTCATTCAAGGTGGAGAAAGGCCCAATGATTTCAATGGAAACCTAAAATTCCAAGTTAAATTAATGCAAAACGAGCAAAGCAAAACAGTGCCGCTCACCAATCAGAGTTCCTCGCACAATTTCCCTGTCAAATTTAAGTTTTTTCATCGATTGGAAGAAAATTTCCAGGTACCGCCGAGTACTCGCATAGAAAGCTTACAAGTACAAATTTACGAAAATGGTGATAATAAAGCGATACTCACGAAAACCATACAACCTACATTTTGAAGGAGATCTTAATTAATATGTTTGGTAGAAAGAAGAAAAATCACCTTCACAGCCATATCGATACTCTGATTGGCGTCAACACGCATATTGAAGGAAATATCACTTTCAGCGGCGGTTTACGGGTGGATGGACATATCACTGGCAATGTCATAACAACTGACAATACACACAACAATACGTTGGTCCTGAGTGATGAAGGTAGCATCGAAGGCGAAATAAGGGTTACCAATATCATTATCAATGGCACAGTAATTGGTCCCATTCATGCTCATGGATATCTGGAATTACAAGCTAAGGCCAAAGTCTATGGTGACGTTCACTATGGTTCTTTGGAAATCCAATTGGGTGCTTCTGTTGAAGGTAAAATGATTCATCAAATCAAATTAGAATCAGATGATAAACAGAAAAGCGAAAAACTGATAACATTAATTCCTTCTTCATCCGACAAGTAAACTTTGCATTCAAGTAAGATGCTATTGAATTAACAATCCGCTAGTATCAACAAAAACTAAAATAACCAATGAATATGATGGTGGAAACTGACATGAGCACTGAAAATAATATCCCTCTCCAATTTACAGACAACGCCGCTTCTAAAGTTAAACAACTTATTGAAGAAGAAGGCAATAACAATCTTAATCTGCGGGTTTTCGTCAGCGGCGGTGGCTGTTCAGGTTTTCAATACGGATTTACTTTTGATGAGCTAGTCAACGAAGACGATACCGTTATGGAAAAGAATGGTGTTAGATTATTGATTGATCCTATGAGCTTTCAATATTTAATCGGCGCGGAGATTGATTACCAAGAAAATTTACAGGGCGCTCAGTTTGTTATCAAGAACCCCGGTGCCACCAGCACTTGTGGCTGTGGATCATCATTCTCAGTATAAATTAAGAGCATTTCTTCACCACAGAACCTATGGAAGTACCGTTAAGCGGGATAAATTGCTCCTAATATTCTATCCCCTTTTGCACCGGTAACAGCCGCCAAATTACCTGCTTTTCGCAAAAGCGTTTGCTGCGCAAGCCACGCAAAAGCAAATGCTTCCACCCAATCAGCAGCTACACCCAACCGATCTGTCAACGCTACCGTTTTATCTGGCATCATTTCTGCCAAGCGATTCAATAACACACTATTATGTGCACCGCCGCCACAGAGATAGACTTCTTCAGCGGTTGAACAATATTCGGCTATTGATTGAGCAATTGTCATAGCCGTTAATTGCAGCAACGTCGCCTGCACATCTTGTGGCGCTTCGCCACCCGACAATGCCTTCTCAAGCCATGTGACATTAAACAACTCTCTTCCAGTACTTTTTGGCGGCAAACGTAAAAAGAAATCATCAGCCAGTAGCTTCTCCAGCAGATCAGGAATGATTTGACCAGTAGCTGCCCATTGCCCATTCTCATCATAAGTTTTGCCTACATGGCGTAAGCACCAGGCATCCAGCAATATATTTCCCGGACCGCAATCAAAACCGATAATTTTAGTATAGGGATCAAGGCTGGTTATATTAGCAATACCGCCGATATTCACTATCACACGATGGCACTCCAGGTTACTAAAAACAGCCTGGTGAAATGCAGGCACGAGAGGAGCTCCCTGGCCTCCGGCTGCGATATCTCGGCTTCTAAAATCGACCACTACAGTAATTTGGGTCAATTCAGCTAATAAAGCTGCGTTAACCAGTTGAATTGTGTAATTCTTCCCCAACTCAGGACAATGGCGGATCGTTTGGCCATGACACCCAATTGCGACGATTTGCTGCGATTTAATGCCGGTATTTTTTAATATGCCGACAGTAGCTTCGGCATAAAGACGAGATAACTGATTGCTAAGAATGGCAGCGCGGTTTAGCTCATCGTAATCGGGCTGATGTAATGATAATAATTGCGCACGCAGCAGATCATCATAAGGACAAAAAAAGGTTTGTATCAGAACAGGATTAACAGCACTGAAATCGATCAGAACCGCATCGACACCATCCAAGCTGGTACCCGACATGATACCGATGTAGAAAGCAGGTTCCAACGACTGGTCCACCATTGAAGAAGTGCTATGTAACTGGACTTGAATGCATAAAACCAAGTAACGCGAACATTACCAAGAAAATTACTCAAGCTTTAATATTGTTTCATACAGAAATGGATAGCCTTAATATCAGCACTATCCGAATAACAATTATTCTAGAGAAGCGTAATGGAGGTTACGCATGATATTTAAACGTGCTACCAACGACTGCGTTTCCTTTTGGAAGGTATTTAAATCTCTTTTTGCAATCGGTGGTGCTGTTGGCAAAGCCACTTTTGTTGGATCACGCTGCAAACCATCAATGCGTAATTCATAATGCAGATGCGGCCCTGTTGCCATTCCGGTTGATCCTACATAGCCGATCACATCCCCCTGATTTACCCGCTTACCTTTGCTCAATCCACTGGAGAAACGTGATAAATGACCATAAGCCGTTTCAAATTTCCCGTTATGTTTGAGCACCACTAAATTTCCATAGCCCCTTTGCGAACCGGAAAATTGCACAATGCCACTTGCAGTTGCTTTGACAGGTGTGCCGGTAGGTGCTGCATAATCAATTCCTCTATGTGCCCGCCATTCTTTCAAAATCGGATGATAGCGCGCATTCGTAAAACCTGAGCTGACACGAGAAAATGTCAGCGGCGACAGCAAGAACGCTTTTCTCAAGCTTTCCCCTGCAGGTGTGTAATAACCGTCAGCGCCATTAGAGGCTTTAAAATAAATCGCTTGATGGGATTTTCCTTTATTGACGAATTCAACTGCCAAAACACGTCCGGTTTTAGCCCGTTTACCATTATTCGAAAAAGTCTCATACACGACAGTAAAACGATCCCCCTGACGCAAATCCCGATAAAAATCGATTTCCGATGCAAATATATCAGTTAATTGCATTGCAATATTGTTGGGTATGCCGGCATTGTCGGTCGCAGCAAATAAAGAGCTGTTGATTACACCTGATTTCATATGAATCTGAGAGTCCAGTTCAATTGACTGCTCAGTCATTTTAAATTCATCGTCTGTTTTTTCCATCAAAAACAGCTCTTCGTTACCGAAGAAATAGCGTAGCATCAATAGCTCGCCATCCGCCGTTTTCTGGGCATGAATAGTTTCACCCG
>JAGOKN010000013.1 GCA_017994575.1 Nitrosomonas sp. | reverse complement strand
TGTGATGCATGTTTTCTGAGTTAACCGAACAGCTGCGTGCTCGCGATCAACAAGGTTTGCGGCGTGTTCGGCAAGTATTGGAAGGCCCGCAGGCAGCTCACATCACCATCGACGATCGTGAATATCTTGCTTTCAGTAGCAATGATTATCTGGGGTTGGCCAGCCATCCCGAATTAATTCAGTCAGTCTGCGAAGGCGCACAGCAATATGGCGTGGGTGCAGGTGCGTCGCATCTGATTAACGGTCACTCTACTGCGCATCATCGTATGGAAGAAGCATTGGCAGATTTCACCGGCTTCCCAAAAGCCTTGCTGTTTTCCACCGGTTATATGGCCAACATTGGTGTGGTTACAGCATTGGTGGGACGTGAGGATGCCATTTTTGCCGATAAACTGAATCATGCCTCACTGAACGATGCGGCATTGTTATCGCGAGCCAAATTCATTCGCTTTCCACATCTTGATTTCACCTCTCTGGAGCAGCGCTTAGCTGCATCCACAGCTAGACGCAAACTGGTAATCATTGACGCGGTATTCAGTATGGAGGGGGATAGGACGCCCATTCGACAAGTGGTAGCGCTGTGTGAAAAATATCATGCCTGGTTGTTATTAGATGATGCGCATGGTTTCGGCGTATTAGGTCAGCAAGGGCGAGGCAGTTTATTTTTGCCGGATAACCCTGCCAGACATTCGCCTCATATTGTGTATATGGCAACGCTGGGCAAAGCGGCCGGTGTGTTTGGTGCATTTGTCGCAGCGCAGCCGGAAATCATTGAAACGCTCATACAGACCGCCCGCAGTTATATATATACAACCGCTACTCCATCGCTGTTGTCACACGCATTATTGGCCAGTCTTAAAAGGATTGAGCAAGATGAATGGCGGCGTGAAAGATTGACGCAACATATTCAACAACTGAGAGAAGGATTGCGCTCATCACCCTGGAGATTGCTGCCTTCCGATACGCCCATTCAACCTTTATTGATCGGTGCGAGTGATGAAGCGGTGCGCATCAGTCAAGCATTACGCGAACAGGGGATTCTGGTACCCGCCATTCGCCCACCTACCGTGCCACAAGGTACGGCACGATTACGTATTTCCCTATCGGCGGCACATCAGCCCCAGGATATCGTGCGCTTAACGCAAGCGTTGCATCAACTAGCATCTTTGTCATGACGCCATTGCATATCGAATCCATAGGGAGCGGTCCCGATCTTGTGTTATTGCACGGCTGGGCCATGCACAGTGGTATCTGGAGTGGGATTCGCGATCAATTGAGTGAGCGGTTCCGCCTGCATTTGGTGGATTTGCCGGGGCATGGATTGAGTCCTGCGTGTGAACCTGGAACGCTGGAGCATATGATTGATCTCATCACAGCGATTCTGCCCGAGAACTGTCTACTGGGGGGCTGGTCTCTGGGTGGGCAGATTGCGATGGAATTAGCGCTGCGTGAGCCGTCCCGCGTGCAGAAACTGATCCTGATTTCTACTACGCCTTGCTTTGCCAAGCGTAATGATTGGGAATGGGGTATGGAACACAAACTGTTGCAATTATTTTTAGAGAATTTGAAACAAAATTACGCTACGACAATCAACCGGTTTTTAACCCTGCAAATGAGTGGCGATCACAATGCGGCAAGGATTTTGTCACAGTTGCGCAAACACTTCTTTCAGCGTACCGAGCCTGATGCTGAATCATTGCAGAAAGGCTTGAAGATATTGCAAGACAATGATGTGCGCATGCAAATGCAAGCAATCAAACAGCCAGTCTTACTATTACACGGCGAAAATGACGTTATCACCCATCCAGCCGCTGCCCATTGGATGCATCAGCAGTTGCCGCAATCGCAGTTGGTGATGTTTCCACATTGCGGCCATGCGCCATTTTTATCCTATCCCGATCAATTTATGACCCATTTACATGAATTCCGACGAACACATTCTTGAAAAGAAGCACCTGCGCAACGCGTTTGAGCGTGCAGCAACCAGCTACGACCAGGCTGCTGTGCTGCAACGCGAAGTTTGTAACCGTATGCTGTCGCGCCTGGAATATATCAAATATCTGCCTGACATCATTATCGATGCCGGAAGCGGTACTGGCTATGGTACCCAGCTACTGGCAAAAAGATATTCTTCCAGTCAACTGATTGCGCTCGATATTGCCTGGTCGATGCTATCGTACGCTCGTCCCGATACGACCTGGTGGCAGCGCCTGTTGCATCAGCAGCGTGCCAGCTATCTGTGTGCCGATATCGAAAATCCTCCGGTGAAAGATGCCAGCGTCGGCTTGGTGTGGTCGAATCTTGCGCTACAATGGTGCAATGATCTGGATCATACGTTCAGTGAGATGAATCGCATTTTGCGTACTGATGGCCTGCTGATGTTCAGTACCTTTGGTCCGGATACCTTAAAGGAATTGCGCCAGTCGTTTGCGCAAGTGGATACTTTCAGTCATGTGAATCGCTTCATCGACATGCACGATATTGGTGATTTACTGGTGCGCAATGGTTTTTCCACACCGGTAATGGATATGGAATACATCACTGTGACCTATCCGGATGTCACGAGCGTGATGCGCGATTTAAAAGCCATCGGCGCACATAATGTGATGCAAGGCAGGCGCAGGGGATTGATGGGAAAAAATGTCTGGCAGAAAGCCATCGGTGAATATGAAAAATTACGCACGGATGGCAAGCTGCCAGCAACCTTCGAAGTGGTCTATGGCCATGCCTGGAAGCCGCTGCGCAGATCGGTGTTAACCCCTGAAACCCGCAGGCAACTGGGATTAATGGGGTAGCCCGCGCTAGCGTATGACGACAGGTTACTTCGTGACCGGAACCGATACCGGCATCGGCAAAACCACCGTAAGCTGTGCATTGCTGCGTGCTTTCGCAGCACAAGGAAAATCGGTGGTTGGCATGAAACCAATCGCCGCCGGTCGTGAAAACGGTCAATGGATGGATGTTGAACGGTTACTGGCGGCAAGTAATGTGGTTGTTTCACGCCAGCATGTCAATCCCTATGCCTTTGATCCGCCCATTTCTCCGCATATCGCCGCACAGCAAATGGGAGCGGGCATTGATCTGACGGTTATTCACCAAGCGTACCGCGAGCTTTGCAAGCGTGCGGAGGTTGTTATCGTCGAAGGAGCCGGTGGGTTTCTGGTGCCGGTCAACAATGATCAAACAGGCGCGGATCTGGCGCAAGTGCTGAATCTGCCGATGATATTGGTGGTCGGCATGCGCCTCGGTTGTTTGAATCATGCGTTGCTGACCGCCCAAGCAATTCGAGTTGCCGGTCTGACATTGGCCGGATGGGTGGCGAATGGCATCGATCCAGGGATGATGGCCGTTGCAGAAAATATCGATACGCTGAAGAAACGCATGCTTTGCCCGCTGCTCGGGATTTTGCCGTTTTGTGAGGAAACCGATAGTCAGCAGATCGCCGGATTAGTGAATACCCAATTACTGATCAATTTCACTGCGTGAATTCCTAGAGGAATCCGACTTGGTGACTTGAGGTACGCAGTGAACCGAATGAGTGACTGGATTGACCAATACCGTATGCGTTTGGCAGAAAAAATGTCATGCAGTAGATTTATTTTTCTTAACCAGAGTGATTTTCCATTTATCATGAGCTACTTAGATCTAACAGACAATCAATTGAATCCCAATGGACATTGGAGTCAGCCTATCGAAAAACCATGCCCGCCCTTGGCCAGCGAACTGGCGCTTTTTGATCAAAACGGCTATGACTTAACCGATTTAGAGCAACTTTATGCAGAGGCCAACTTAACGCACGCACACGCCCACAGAGAGCACCGGCATGCCGTAAAGGCCCCTTGGTTTACACAGCCGAACAGGGTGGAAGGTGCTGTTCTCAACCATAGCCTGTTGTTTGAGCGCAAAGGGTATAGCGGAAACGCTCTGGAACAATTGGAACAATGGGCGCAATTGAATCCATTGGTCTATAAAATCATCAAGATGCGCCCCAAGTGGGGATTGGATTTCAGTATGGATTATGCGGACCGTGCCGGCAACGTGTTTGAAGTGTTGCACTGGGAATACGACGGCTTTGACTATGACGAAGTCGCCGAACGCAAACAACAATTGGAGGCTAAATTTGCCGCCACGGACTGGGATGATGCAGCCGCCTGCATCCTGAAACTGAAAGACCAATGGCATCACCTGGATTTCTTTGCGCAAAGCGACTGGAAATGCAACTACTTTGGCATCGTTAAAGAGCGCTTTAAGATGGTGATTTGGGAGTGAAAAGAAATCAGAAAATGAACTGCAGGTTGAAATGAGTTTGCAAACTGCAATTTAATTTTCAATTATCAAACTGGATATGTCTTTGTGGTGCAATACGATTTACCTATTGCACTCACATTTGAGTGCAAATTATGAGTTTCGTCGTTCAATATGGATGTTAAATAAAGAAAAACAAAGTGATCACGCTCTACAAAGAAATCCTGAGTTTCATTGCCATCGTGCTGACATTGGCAGCCTACATTCCCTATATCCGCGCAATCTTTAGTGGCACCATCAAACCGCATGTGTTTTCCTGGGTGATTTGGGGAGCGACCACCTTGATGGCTTTTCTGGCGCAGCTCGAGGCTAACGGCGGTGTGGGTGCCTGGCCGATCGGAGTTTCGGGAAGTATTACGATTTTCATTGCGTGCCTGGCCTTTATGAAACGTGCGGACGTGACCATCACTAAAGCAGACTGGTTGTTTTTTTTCGCGGCCATGTCGTCATTGCCGTTGTGGTATTTGACTTCAGATCCGCTGTGGGCGATCGTGATGTTGACTACCGTCGATGTACTTGGGTTTGGACCTACAGTGAGAAAGGCTTATCATTTTCCGTATTCAGAATCGTTGCTATTTTTTGGTTTATTCGCAGTGCGTAATCTATTGGTGATGATGGCATTTGAGAATTATTCGATGACCACGCTATTATTTCCAGCAGTTATTGCGACAGTATGCGTGCTGTTAATGATGATGATCGCGCATCGAAGGCGAATGCTCGCCGCGTAGCAGTGAGCATTCGTTCAATTCCGGTTTTTCTTTAAATGACTAATAGTTGTTGGTTAATCAGAATGCGTGGCGATTATTGTGCTAGTGTATTGATTGTCCAGTTCTGCTTTTCGGTAGGATTCATTTGAGGAAAAGTATCTTTCTGACTGGCAATTGTCTGTTCTAGACTCATCAATTTCAAGGAGATTACGATGTTTACTCGATATTTATCTTTGATCGGCATTTTCTGTGTTTTTTTCTATGCGAGTGCTGTTTTTGCTGGTGAAAGCGGCATGGATTCAAATTTCGTACAATTTAAGAACATTAGTAGCACGAGTCCGGCTGCACCAACGGTAGTGAATGCCGTAACCGTGACGTGTCCTTTAGCGGGTTTCCTGATTTCCACTGCCAGCGGGCAAATTAGTATGAATACCAGCGGTAGCGCGGGCGAGGTGGATATCCAATATGGTATTTCAAAAAATTCTTTGGCTGCGGATATCAATCATCACCATTTATTAAGGCAATACACTGATTCAGGCACGACTTGGGCTACCGCGCACTATCAGCGTATTGACAGTTGTACGGCGGGACAGACTGTTACCCTGCGTTTTGTTGCGCATAGACTAGGGGCTGCATTTGCCGATGCGCAAAAAGCCAGTTTGGTGGTGTTATTTGTTGAAGGCCCGCGTATTTAGGGCTTCTGGTTCGTGCTTGATTATCTGAGAGTTTAATTTAGGTAATGGCTGATCCGATCAACCTACTTTGGGATGATTTCGCTCTTGGAGCGGGATCATCTGCCAATTCTCAATTATTACGTATAAACAGTCATGCTTTAATCAAGAAATCGGTTATTCAAATATCAATTCGAGTGATTTGAAGAAATTGTCTGGCTGGCTCGTGAGCGATATTGGTCTCCAGGCTGACGATATTGGTGGTTAGATTGAGAGCCTTATCCCGATCTTGCAGTGAAGTCGTGATACGGCTATTGTCACCGAATATGTGGTGATGAGTCGACCAGATTTCTTTATCCTCGAAGGAAGATTCAACATGGATATCCCGTCCGGTTATGCCCAATTTGCTCTGTGACATAATGACATATACGCCGCTGGCTAGATCGAAACTGCCAGTGGCATTGCGATTGGGCGTATTGAGATTTTCAACAGTAAGCGTGGCATGATTGTCGCGCGAATTCAGTACTTGGATAGTGACTTTAGTAGGTTTAAAAACGTAGAGTTTGGTTCGCATGGTAATAAAAATTCAATAAGTGATGAGAGTTCAATTTATCGACAACTATGATCAATTTATTAAATGTCGATACCGCAAGTAATGTGGAAAAATTCCCTGCTTGACTCGTGAGTGTTTTTATTTTTTACTTCCAGATCGATGTTATCGGCGGTTAGATCAGGAAGACGCTGTCATTTTTAGCCGAAGTGAAGCATTGTTTAGTCATGCCGGTAGCTCGCTGTTCAGATCATCGATTCTGATTAATCCTAATAATTCTAAGCATCGGATCTTTCAATCTGCCCACCTTCGTCCGGATCGTCTTCGTAAATAAATGCCAGCACGGTTTCGTGTTCGAGAGCCGTCATAGTAGCCGATGGCAGCGATGTAATTGAAACGCTCGCAGTGCAAATCAGTAAGCTGACAGCAAACAGAATGGTTTTTTCAACAGCGGGCAATAGATTCATTTTTATCCTTAATAATTTGTGATAACAGTGTTGATGAATGATTGATTAAAAGGATAGTGCTTGTATGCCGGGAAATATGTGAGGAAACTCACAGTGCGATAGATAAACAGAGGATCGGCAGCAACCGTGAACCTCATCATTTATGCAATGAAATTCACGGTTCGGCAGATTGATGACATCAATAGTGCTGTAGGTTTGTGTATTTCCCGGAAATTAATGCGGATGGGGCGTGTTGCTTGCCCTACAGTGATAATAGGCAAGCAATGGAAAATTGTTGCAGATCAGTTAATAGTTTCAGCGATTTCCATTCGACTGGCCCACCCGATGGCTTGTGCTTCTAAGTCGGTTAATTCATCCAAATTCAAGAAACCGAGTTCAGCCAGGATGACTTGAATCAATGCAATGTCGTTTTTCTCGTTAGCTTCCACTAATTTTAATGCTTTTCCTAATCGTCCTTGGCGGGCTAATAATGCTTGGCTCATCTCATCGGAGATTCCCAGTTTATCCACTATTTGGTGAATGTCGATGCCCAGTAATTCATCCAGCAATGACAAAATTCCGACCATAAATGCTCTTTCATGATGATTCTTGTCATGAGGGCGCTCGATTGTCGCGATAAGTTCCATCAATTTGCCGCGCGTGACCGCGGCTTGTGTTAACGTTGCTGACAAACTATCTTCATTGTGACTGGAGGTATACAGCAGCAGTTGTAGCCACTTTTGCAGTTGCTTACGCTCCATTAACAGGATGGCTTGTTTGATTGAATTGATTTTCTGCGGTATACCATCGCTAAAAGAACTCACTATGCGCATCAGGTTATAACTTAAGCCGGGTTGATATTTGAATTCCCGTTCAATTTCTTCAATGTCATCGTAATTGCTACTGTTGCGCATGACCAAAGATAATAACCTCAATAACGCTAATTTTCCGGGCACCGCCCGTTTGACTGACATAACTTCAGGTTTTGCGAAATAGTATCCTTGAAACATCTGAAAGCCCAATTGTCTACAGAGCGTTTCTTGTTCTTGGCTCTCGACTTTCAAAGCCAACAGCAATACTGGCCAACGATTTAATTCAGCAACCAGTTTTGTCAGCTGTTCTTCATTCAGTGCGAGAATGTCTACTTTCACCACGCTAACCATCGGTAATAATTGCTCAATCTTGCGATTGATCTCAACGACATTATCAAGCGCGAATTGGTATCCTTTCTGTTTTAATTCCTTGCAACGCTGAAGAAATTCGTGGGTAATCGATGTGGGCTCCTTGACTTCCAAGACAACATGTTTGCTGGGGAGCAAACTGATGATGTCACTCATGATCAGGCCAGGATCGGCATTGATAAAACCGCGGCGCTGCTGACCCAGTACATTGTGGATACCGAACTTGCCATAGGCATTGACAATGACATTAGCAGATGCAGATAAATCATCTGTTACATGCGCTGCTTCTTCGGATTCTTCTTGTCTGTAAAGTAACTCAAAGGCAACTAGATTGTGATTGCGATCTAATATTGGTTGACGACCCAGAAAAAAACCACTCATCTGCACCTCCACATTAATCATTGTTTCATTAAAATATTTTTTCTCACCGACTTGATGATGTGCTTCTTAACAATAATTTGCAGGGTTAAGAATGAAAGTGAGAATTCTTATAACTGAGAGGAGCATACAGGAATGACACCGCTGACTTAAAAGAGAAAAAACGGTTTTTTGAGTGCTTAATTAGCTAGTTTGATCCCCTGGCAGTAAACGAGGTCAATATAAAGATTCCTGCACAACCTCCCTTGCCAGTGCAATAACCAACTAAAATAGAGGCAGTTAAAAAACAGTTGGAGCAAAAGATGCAAATGAGTTTTGGAACACTGGAATTGGCAGAGTGATTGAAGAGAGATAGCGTGCTGATGAAGATTGATGCCCTGATTGACTGGGAGGAATTACGTCCGAAGCTTAGAGGTTTATATAAGTGCGAGATATCGCATGGTGGAGGACAGGAACCGTTTGATGCGCTGTTGATGTTCAAAGCGATCCTACTGGGTCAGTGGCATAGTTTATCGGATGCTGCGTTGGAACAAGCGCTGTGTGTACGGATTGATTTTCTACAATTTTGTGGATTGTCTTTGTCGAAAAGTGTTTCAGCACAATCAAACGCTTATTCAGAATGAGACGTGCCAGCTACTTCGGTGCGGCAAAAGCCAACGCCCAAATCCTGCTCAAAAGCATCTGCATGAATCTGAAAAAAACAGCCAACAAAATCTTCGTAGATCAACCATTAAGGGGAGCAATCCGTCCAAATGTTGCATAAAGGGGAAAACTCCCTTAAAAAAGGAGAAAAACTTCAATTTCTACCAAAATGACATGCAATCAGCGTCATTTGGAAATTTTTCTCTGTCACTACAGTTAAATTTTCGTGGTTGTGCAGAGGTCTTTAAAACGTTGTAATTAATGTGCTTTATTTCTTGTGAGAATGCATGGCGGGTGTTGAGAATGAAGCTTGTTTAGCATTACTCAATGACAATGAGTTGTTAAACTCAATACATGATGTTGTAGAAACGGTATGGTTATGTAATCTGAATGACATAATGGGTTGAGCACAAACTGTGTTAGTTGTGCCAACAAGAATTGAGTATCCGTGGAGGAGCATTGATGGAGTGGAACACTATCGGGAAATGGCTGATGCAGCAACGAGGATTGTTGATTTTTTTTGCAGTTTTTTATGCCATGCTTGCCGTCGATGCCAGAGCAGAAGAATTTAATACCATCACGATAGGTATTATTTCGCCGAAAGATGGCAGTGGCTTGGTATTGGCTGGTGAATCTCATGATGAGAGCATACGTCTGGCATTCAGTCATCTGGGGCCATTGCAAGTGGGCGATTTGCAAATAAAGTTGGAGTTGAGTTCATGGAATGATGCGGGCAAGCCTGAGATGGCTGCCAAAGGAGCCATGCAATTGGCACGGGAAGATCATGTCGTCGCCATTCTGGGTCCCGTTAATAGTGGATCGACCCAGGCTGCACTCAAGCAATTGCGCGACGAACAGATCGAATTGCCGGTGATTTCTGCCTTGTCAACGGCACCTGAGCTGACGTACTCGAACGTGCGTGACAAGAATTTTTTTCGCTTGATTTTCGATGATGCGGATCGCATGGGACAGTATGCGACTTTTATCAAGCAAGAAAAAGGCAAAGAAGGAGAGCAGTATTTCTTGTTTCTATATGAAGACAATCCTTATGGTGAAGGGTTGAAAAATTCCCTCAAGGACAGGTTTTATACGCCTAATATTGTGGCGCTGTCATGGCGTGAGATTATCACCCAGAATTGTGCCAACAAAGGCATTCCATATTCAAATGTTCAAGATGCACTGCGCAGTGGCGAATGTTTTACGGAAGATTTTAGAAAATTATTGGATGAATCAGAGATCAGTAATGTTGTATTGCTGGGAGATACTTCGGGTGCGCTCTCATTGGTGAAGGGGATAAAACTATCTGATCTTAGTTTAAATCTGGATTACTTTTTTGTCGGTTCAAATAAGCGCCTTTTCGATGAAGCGCCCACCGGATCGGTCACGATTGGTGATCCGGTATTGGATTATTTGCGAGCACCGACTGCTGGTTTGAGCGGCGATTGGCGCAAGCTGTTGAATGAATTCGAGGAACGGGCGAAGAAAGATCACGAAGATTTTGTGATGACCGCTTACGAGGCAGCCATGGTGCTGCACAGTGCGCTGCGCATTGTGCTGAGTAGCCAGCAGGCGTTGCCGGAAATTAATGATTTGCGCAGGAAACTATTGCAGGTGCTTGAGAGCGAGTCCTTTGACGCATTGGAGCCATGGCGTACCATCAGTTTTAGTCAGGGAAAGCTGGATCTGATTCCTACGGCACCCATTTATCGCATTACTCGGGGAGTGGCTCGGGAGGATCCGGTGAATCCACATCCGTGGGTACAGTTGTCCGTAAAATCTCAAAACCCGTTGTTTGAGGCGCCAATAGAGGTTCATCTCAATGCTTACGGGGTGGAGTCTGGCAAGTTGGGCGTATACTGGACGGATGAAGTAACGAATCATGAATATCTGGTGGAAGATCGCTGGGTGAAGTTTTCAGCGGGACAGGCGATCGAGCGATTCCATTTATTTGAGCGGGGTTTGTATCACTTCAGAATGCTGGATACGCCATTTTATCCTGCTTTGACCGAAACACGTGTTGATCTGTCGAATAACTATTTAATCTCCGCAGTTTCGGCACTGGTAGGTGCTGTACTTGCGGTCAGCCGTGCCTCTACCGGTGTGCTGGCCTGGATCATGCGGGTGTTGACAGGTATGGTTGCTGGTTTACTGCTGACGTTTGGTTCTTTCTATGGCCAACAGCTGCCCGGTTGGATACCGTTCCCTTCTTTTGGTCATGAACCCGTCGTCAATGCCATGCTGACTGGGTTGATTGGTGGGCTAGTGGGACCGCGCATGATGGCTGATTTGTTATTGACCTGGGCGCGGCGATTGTTAATGCCCAGTCGATCAGACTGATGTGACGAATGCTATTTCAAAGTGACCAGTGTCTGATGCTATTGCTTCCCACGATGAGTGCGTGTGAATTCCTGATTGACGATGTTTAGTATATTTTGTCAGAAATATAGCGCAAGGAAGATCGGTAGAATGAAATACCTTCTACCGATATGCGTGTCTTCCTTAGTTAGGAGGCGTTAAATTGCTACAGTTTGGATTGCCCAGAGGATAACGACCATAACTTAATTTAAATCGTGTATTGGTATTGGCTAATGTCGGAGCGAAAAGACCGACGACTACCGTATAGCGACCCGGTACAGTCGTACTTGCTTCAATGCGTGGAAGAAGATTGCCTGCGCTGTCATCGTCACGCCATGCAGTGAGATCAGGGCCTACAAAATGCATAGTTAAGTCGTGACCGACAGGATCGACATTGAGCACTTCAATTCGCACGCACTCGCTACCGGTACTATAAAACTGACCGACCCAGGGTGTTGTACTGGCAAACCCGGATTGGGGTTGCTCAATAAGAATGACAGCTTTATCAATCGTTGCGGCTGAACAATTTGGGGTTGTGCAAGTGCTACGACTCGCATCTGCAAACAAAGATGCCGCATGAGCGATATTTTGAGATGGAGGCGTTATTACACTGAGTAGCATGGCTGCCGCTAGGCCGTGAAAATATTGATGTGTAAGAATCTTCTTCATAGTTTTTCTCCAGTGGATTAATAAACATTTAAATCGTTTTATTTTGGCGTCTGTGTAAAGCATCAGTGAAGCTTTTGTGGTTTGTATCAATTACACTTCACGCAACATATCCTAACAATAACTAGTCAGCGTATTGAAATAAATATCGAGCACTAAACGGGTTATCGAATTAAATATAGCATTCTTGTCGTCATTAATATTGTGATTAATGTCACTTCTAACACCAACCAGGAATGAGTGATTTCATTCATGTCGGTCGATTCATTCATATACACGCCTATCAATAAGATCAATTGATTGCTGAGAGGCCATTGCTAGTTTTCTTGTTATTTCTTCAGTGATCAATGTGCTGAGTTGATTGAAATATTTTTTTTCATTCTTATCAGCGCGAGACTTGCTCGGTCCTGAGTGCCATAATGTTTGAACGCACCCAGTGTTTTCTGTCGGCTGGAAGTTATTCTGGGCCAATAATTAAGTTGATTTAAGGAGCTGAATCATGGCATTTTCCGATCCGGTTAACAGCCCAGTGGCTGGTAACGTTTACGTCAATGGTTTGCTTTGGGGGAGTCATTGGAATGATTTGGCTGCCGGGACGCGCTTGAAAGTTTATATTGCGGGCCGGAGCGGGAATGAATTGTTCGATTTTGGGGGTATTCCCGTCACTGCAAATACCGCTCTGCAGGAAGTGACGACATTTCAGCATGCCATGCAGCTTATTAAAAATGTTTGCAATATTGATTTTGTGACTGCCGTCAATCAGGCGGATGCAGACATCATTCTAGGCACTGTGAATAATGCCGATGCGGAAGGCGGATTGGGTGTCTCAGTTCCACCGGGTGAAGATATGGGGCCGGTGATCAATCGTCAGGGGGCAGCCATTGTCAATTTTGATGCATACTATTCTTCTGATTATTCAAGTCTTCGTCAGGGAGGCTATGATTTCATTTCATTCGTCCATGAATTGGGTCATGCGATTGGATTGAAACATCCGCATGATGCGGGAGGAGGTGGCCGACCAAATTTTCCGGGTGTTACCGATCCATTTGGGGATTACGGGGATTTCAATCTGAATCAGGGTATTTATACGATGATGTCCTATAACGATGGTTTGCAGGCAGGTCCCAACAGTCCGTTGGATCCCATCAGCAACTCGGGTTACGGATACGAAGGGAGCCCCATGGCGTTTGACATTGCTGCATTGCAATTTCTCTATGGCACTAATACCAATTTCCAGACAGGAAACGATGTCTATACACTGGGTTCGGCGAATGTTCCAGGGACGTTTTACTCGTGTCTCTGGGACACCGGCGGTGCCGATACCATTCGTAACACTTCGACGAAGAATTCAACCATAGATTTGCGTGCGGCCACACTTCAGCATGCGGTGGGCGGTGGTGGATATCTATCCGCTGTTGACGGTATTTACGGAGGATTGACGATCGCTAATGGTGTGATGATTGAAAATGCGATAGGCGGCTCCGGGATTGATAAGATCACCGGTAATTGGGCGGCAAATACGCTGCTCGGTAATGCCGGCGCTGATTGGATCAACGGGTTGGGCGGAGCAGATCGAATCATCGGCGGAACGGGTGCTGACACGTTAACAGGCGGTGGTGGTGCTGACGATTTTGTTTATGTTGCTGCAAACAACAGCATCGGTCAATTCGATGTGATCAAGGATTTCGTGCATGGACTGGATGATCTTGATGTCGCCGCAATCGATGCAAACGGTACTGCTGCAGGCAATGCCGCCTTCATTTTTCGAGGAAAAGCGGCGTTCTCAGGAGCGGGCGCGGAAGTGCGATTTACGCACAATGGATTGAATAACGTTACCAATGTGTTGTTTGATATCGACGGCAATCAAATTTCCGACATGACAATTCGTTTGACCGGGCTGATTGCACTGGATGCAGGTGACTTTATTTTGTAAATAATCTTCAGTCTGGCGTTGTTCCCTTTCCGCTGCAGCTGAAGAAGCGGGTTTAAAATTTTTGCTTCTATTGGATGATGTTCAACATGAGTGTTTTGTAAATGATTGTAGGATTTCACTGATACTTCGGTACGGTAAAAGTCAACGACCAGGTCATACTGAAAAGTATCTGCATGAATCTGAAAAAAGCAGCCAACAAAATTTTTGTGGACAAGCCAGCAAGAGGAGCAGTCCGTTTAAATGTTGCATAAAGGGGAAAATTCCCCTAAAAAAAGGAGAAAAACTTCACTTTCTACCAAAATGACGTGCAATCAGCGTCATTTGGAAATTTTTCTCTGTCACTACAGCTAAATTCTCGCGGTTGTGCAGAGGTTTTTACTATGATCTAAAAGCATATACTTGTTCATAAAGTTAAGCTTGGTAGGTCAGCGGAGTTCAACTTAATTTCAATATGGCCATCTAATGTTTCTCGTTGATAAGAGGGGGTGAGAAAATGGATCGTGTTGCTGGCGCTATTATGGGTGCTTTAATTGGCGATGCACTCGGTTTGGGGTGTCACTGGTATTATGACCTTGCCGAAATGCGTAAGGATTATGGGCCTTGGATTAATGGTTACACGACACCGAAGCAAGGTCGCTATCATGGCGGGATGAAAGCGGGTCAACTGTCTCAAAATGGCTTGATTCTTACCATGCTGCTTCGATCGGTAGCTGAGCATGGGGAATATCGTGAAGCCGATTTCACCCGACGTCTGGACGAGGAGTTGTTACCCTCATTGGACGGCACCCCAGTATTCGGGCCAGGTGGTTATACCAGCCAATCGATGCGTGAGGCTTATCGTCGGCGGGTTGAGCAGGGAAAAACATGGCGTGAAACGGGAGGACATGCAGATACTACCGAAGCGGCCGAGCGTGCCATTGTCCTTGCCGCTCATTATGCAATGCATCCTGCAAAAGTTGCGGAAGCGGTTTCGGCCAATTGTCTGTTGACGCAAGCGGATGAAGCGATTGTGGCAATGACGACCGCCTATAACATCGTGTTATCGCGATTGATCATGGGGGAAAAACTGAGTCCGACCATTTCCGATACGCTCATGCAGTTGGTTCAAAGAGGGGAGCTGCCTTTCCATTCGGTTACCGGACGCAATCTGGCCGCTCCTCGGCCTGGAGATCCCGATCCGCCACGTGCCGGGCGATTTTCTTCTCCCGATGCATTATTGACTCCCGGCTATATCGCTCGCGCCGCGCTGGATCCCAATATAAGCATTGAACCTGCCTGGAAGGTTTCCATCGTGTACGGCATGCCATGCGCTATTTATCATCAGTTGCCAGCTGCTTATTATCTGGCGACACGTTTCTCGAATGATTTTGAATCGGCGGTATTGCATGCCATCAATGGCGGCGGCCAGAATATGTCGCGCGCAATGCTGACGGGTGCCTTGGTGGGTGCGCAGGTTGGACTTGAGGGGATTCCAATGCATTTTCTTGATGGACTGGAAAACAGCAGAGAATGGCTGACGTTGAGCAGAAAAGTCGGAATGGGGATTTAGTCGTATGTCAGTTTAATTTTGAGCTATTTTTAAGAATCTGCGTGAGGTGGAAAAGAGACTGTTTGTTCCTTGTGAGCATGTCAATCTCTCCGCTGATCTGGAGCTTTAAATAGATGGATTATATTTTTTCGTGGTGTGGCAAAAACAGATATTTTCTGACGAATTTATTTTAGAAAGTAGAGATGAGATTATTTGATTCTATAAAGAGCGAGAGAATTATCTTTTGGTTATTAATTCAAGGATAATGCAATCAGAATTTCACTTACCATTAAAATCTTGGAATAAAAAAACCGCCTTTAAACAAGGCGGTTTTTTCTTTAGCATCGAATTGATTTGTATTAGCAGATAACTGGGGAATTAGTAAGACAAGTGCCTCCCTTTACCCAAGTTACTTTGCCATTGGCAAAAGTGGGAGTAAGTGTATATATTTGACCAGACAGTCCATTTGTATTTATTGCGGTTGCTGTGATTACACCATCTGTGGTTGTTATCGTATTAATATTGCCGGCTGTTGCTACTGCTGCAATCCCATTAGATGCATCTGTACAGCCTGTCACAGTACCTAAATCTTGGGCACATATCTCTACGGCCGTTTTTAACCCTGCTGTGCCAATCACAACTTCAGAAAATTTTGCTTTTAAGGTATAAGCCTGATAAGCAGGTAATGCCACAGCCGCCAGAATACCGATAATGGCGACGACAATCATTAATTCGATGAGTGTAAAGCCTTTTTGTGCTTGCATGAGAGAATCTCCTTAAAGTTGAGTAGGTCACACGGAGTGTGTGTAATTTAAGTACTAGCAGAATTCATGCCGTCATTGTTCGTGAATGATTCTACTAGAACAGGGATTGTAACGGCTGCATGGAGTAGAAATTGAGTACAATTTGCATGTAAAAATAACCTATTTCTCAATTTTGCCAAATGGCTGCTGTTGATTAGACCGCAATGCGAAAGAAAGAGTCATTTGCTGCTACAAATTATAACCGGAATACTGCATCCCATAGCTGCAATACGGACAGACGGTCATTGCTGAGACGATCTGCTGCTATACGGGCAAATTTCTCTGATTTGTCCTTGGAAAGGGGCGCGCTGGTCAGTTCCGGTTCACCTCCCAAGCGGAAGCGGTGCTGCAGGCGGCGGTATTCGCGATAAGCGGTGCGCACCTGAGTGGCGAGTTCGGCGGGTACGAGCCCAAGTTCACCTGCGAGTTTTAGCAGTGCAATATTGCCGATATTGCCGGTTAATTGTGGAAATTGGCTGGCATAGCCCAGTACCAGATATTGCACGATGAACTCCACGTCGATAATGCCTCCACGGTCGTGTTTGATATCGAACAGCGGGGTTGGGTTGGGGTGCACATCCAGCATTTTTTCGCGCATTTTCAGAATATCCTGCTTGAGTTCGATCAAATTGCGCGACTTGCATAAAATTTCTTTGCGCGTGTTTTCAAACGCCTCTCCGACCTGTTGATCCCCTGCGACAAAACGTGCCCGGGTCAATGCTTGATGTTCCCATACCCATGCTTGTTCTCGCTGATATTGAGCAAATGCTTCCATCGAACTGACCAACAAGCCCGCAGCGCCATTCGGACGCAAGCGCAAATCCGTTTCATACAGGAAACCCGCTGACGTGTGGCGGGTGAGCCAGGCATTAATGCTTTGTCCCAGTTTGGTATAAATCTCCGCAGCATCCAGGTGATTATCTTCATATAAAAAAATCATATCGAGGTCGGAAGCGTAGCCCAATTCCTTTCCGCCCAACTTGCCATAACCGATAATGGCAAAAGCGGGTTCTGTCCGATGGCGTTTTTTCAAACCTGACCATGCCAGATTTAAAACGCTATCCAGGGTCAGATCAGCCAGGGCTGTCAGGTGATCGCTCAGTGTTTCAAGCAATAGGGAGCCTTCAAGGTCGGTAACCAATAGCCGGAAAACTTGCGCGTGCTGGAAATGCCGCAGAACGTCCATTTGCCATTCGATTACGTCATTTTTAGGATTGTTGACATGATTCAATTGGTAGATGAGTTCATTGCTAAGTGCATTCCAATCCGGGGCGGGGTGTGGCGCGTCATGACGTAATAATTCATCTAACAAAATCGGGTGTCGACCTAGATAATCACTGGCCCACTGACTGATGCTGACTAGTTCTGCCACCCGTTGAAGCGTGTGCGGGTGTTCTAGTAACAATGCCAGATACGAAGTTTGCGAGCTGATCTTTTCCAGTAATTGCAACATACGTTCCAGTGTGATTTCAACGGGCGGTAATTCTGCAACAGCCTCGATGATCATGGGCACGAGCGTGTTGATATGTTGTTGGCTGGTTTCTGGGAGTTGATGATAGAAAGTATCTTGGTAGAACAATCGCAATCGATCAGAGATTTTTGCCGGCTCGGAAAATCCCATGGTGCTGAGTTGTGTCGTGGCCGCTTCGGTTTGGGAAATATCTTGGGATTCAGCCTGCCACAGGTGCGCCAGCATATCATGAGTGGGTGACTTTCTCGGTGCTGCAAAAATCAGCTCAAACAGGCGTGTCACGTTTTTGCGGTGCTTGTCCAGTTGTTGCATGAAACTGGCGTAATCAGGAAATTCCATCACCGTTGCAATCAAATTTTGATCGACAGGATTTAATGGCAGCGTTTGTATTTGCTGATCATCCAGATATTGCAGGCGATGTTCCAATTTGCGCAAAAAGTGATAGGCATCCGTGAGTTCCGTGGCCGCTTGTTCCGGAAGTTGTTGTTTTTTATGCAAACGTTGCAAAACACTTAAGGTGGGGCGGATGCACAGGTCGACATCGCGGCCTCCTCGGATCAGTTGGAAAACCTGGGTAATAAACTCTATTTCACGAATACCGCCAGGACCCAATTTTATGTTGTCGTGCATTTCACGGCGCTCAACTTCTTTGCGCAATTGCGCATGCAGGCGGCGCATCGATTCATAAGCGCCGAAATCCAGATATTTGCGAAATACAAACGGCCTGACCATTTTTTCCATCAAAATGGATTCGGCTTCGCTATCAGAATGCACAGTAATGACTCGTCCTTTGATCCATGCGTAGCGTTCCCACTCACGCCCCTGTTTGATGAAATATTCCTCCAGCATGGGGAAACTGATGGCTAAAGGACTATTTTCTCCATGGGGTCGCAACCGCATATCGACCCGGAATACATAACCATCCACCGTATAATCATTAAGGCTGGAAATCAGTTTGCGCCCAAGGCGCGCAAAAAATTCATGGTTTGAAATGGATTTAATGCCATCGGTTTCGCCATCTTCCGGATAGACAAAGATCAAATCAACGTCAGAGGATACATTGAGCTCACCGCCACCGAGTTTGCCCATCGCGACAACGAGTAGATGCTGGATAGCATTGCTGTGCTCTCCTCTTGGCAATCCAAAGCGATCGGGTTGGGTTAGCCAATTTTCATGGTATTTGAGTGAGAAATTGATGGTCACTTCAGCGAGTGCGGTCATGCTGGACATGACCTCGGATAAATCAGCTTCGCCGCTGATGTCGCGCATCGCTAATCGCAGCATGACTTGTTTGCGTAAATCACGTAAGACGCGATGTAGCTTCTCTTCGGTGGCGATCTGTTGTGAGTGCGCATCCAGATATGCTTGCATTTCCTTTTTGCTGCAAGGAGATTGAAGCGCTTGCAGCAGCTCTGCTTTTCGCGCAGGCTCGCTCTCGAGGATACGCTGTGCGTAGCGACTGAAAGGTAGCGATGAAGCAAGAATCACATCAGGAGAGGGAGCGGCAGGGTGCATAATCGAATTTTGAACTATAGATACTATAGAATAACAAAGACAGTGTTTGCTGGCATTAGATTAATTTTAAATCAAAATAGAACGTTATCAGAGTAGATGCTAGAATCTGATGTGATGTGATGTGAGTCACAGAATTTTATCGTATGTCAGCAAGTGAAGTATCTGATAATGAGCATAAAATTATCAAACGAGATTAAAAACAGTTTTTCCTGAAAATTTTAAAATTGAAGCAGTAAAAGAATGTTAAACGATATCACGCAAAATAATCAGCCATTGATTGAAAATGAAAAACGCAAAGGCTTTTGTGTCGCTGCTATTCAGATGGCTTCGGGGCCCAGCGTATCTGCAAATCTGGAGGAGGCCGCTCGTTTGATAGAGGAAGCGGCTGCACAAAAAGCAAAGCTTGTGGTGTTACCTGAGTATTTTTGCATTATGGGAATGAAAGATACAGATAAATTGGTTGTTCAGGAACAACCCGGTAATGGACCGATACAGAAATTTCTTAGTGATACGGCAAAACGCTTGGGAATATGGTTGGTGGGTGGCTCGGTGCCACTAGCCTCGTCTGAATCGGATAAAGTTTATAATAGTTGCTTGGTATATGCGGATACTGGCGAACAAGTTGCGCGTTATGACAAGATTCATTTATTTGGTTTGCGGTTAGGCCATGAGCATTATGCTGAAGAAAGGACTATTAAAGCCGGAAATAGCGTAGTAACGGTGGATTCTCCATTTGGCCGCATTGGTTTGTCGATATGCTACGATCTGCGTTTCCCGGAATTATTTCGAATGATGAATAAAGTCGATATTATTCTTGCTCCAGCCGCATTTACTGCGATTACCGGTAAAGCGCATTGGGAAGTTTTGGTGCGTGCACGAGCAGTTGAAAATATGGCCTATGTGATAGCGCCTGGGCAAGGTGGTTATCATGTAAACGGGCGTGAAACGAATGGGGATAGTATGATCGTTGACCCCTGGGGGGTTGTGATGGAGCGCCTGCCGCGTGGTTCCGGGGCTGTGGTGGCAACGATTGATCCTGAATACCAGGCCAGTCTGCGGACCAATTTGCCCGCATTGGATCATCGAATCCTGCAGGCCGGTTAAGTTAAACGTTGCGCCATTTCAACGATTCTGAGCGGAATGCACCAAACGGTAAGTATAAGAAGTATTAATTGTCTAATTAGGCAGAAAAAAACTAAATATTATGACGACTGAATGTATTGCAGGAGCGAGAGATTTTTATACGATTGCGGATCGTTGCTTATTGTCGCCTTATGACATCGATGCTACTCAATTGCAGCAGGTGTTTAATCAAATATTAAAGCATGATATTGATTATGCAGATCTTTATTTTCAGTATAGTCGTTCTGAAGGCTGGATGCTGGAGGAGGGGATTGTCAAATCGGGCAGCTTTAATATTGAGCAAGGTGTGGGCGTTCGTGCTATCAGCGGGGAAAAAACAGGATTTGCTTATTCGGATGATATCAGTATGCCGGCCCTGCTGTCGGCGGCTCAGGCCACGCGTGCAATTGCCAATCAAAGTAGCAAGTCGATACAGATCGCTAAACGTAATGAGGCAGTTAAAAATACTCAACTTTATTTGCCAGAAGACCCCATTGCAAGCCTTAAGGATGCGGACAAAGTGGCTTTGTTAGAAAGGCTTGAGCGTTATACCCGGCAGATTGATCAACGAATAACCCAAGTAGTGGCATCATTGTCGGGCGAATATGAGGTCGTGTTGGTAACGCGCAGTGATGGATTGCTGGCTGCTGATGTGAGACCATTGGTCAGATTGTCTCTGCAGGTGATCGCTGAAGAAAAGGGACGTCGTGAACAAGGCGTTGCCGGCGGTGGCGGCCGCTTCAGCTATTCCTATTTTACTGATGAGGTTTTGCAAGATTATGCGAAAAAGGCTGTACATCAAGCAGTGGTTAATTTGGATGCGCGCCCTGCACCAGCAGGTACGATGACGGTCGTGCTAGGCAGTGGTTGGCCTGGAATATTGCTGCATGAGGCGATAGGTCATGGACTGGAAGGAGATTTCAACCGGAAAGGCAGCTCAGCGTTTTCAGGGCGTGTTGGTGAGCGTGTTGCAGCGCCTGGTGTAACCGTGATTGATGATGGAACGATTCCAAAAAGACGCGGTTCGTTAAATATTGATGACGAAGGTAATCCGACGCAATGTACTGTATTGATAGAAGATGGCATACTGCGAGGCTATTTGCAGGATAGCTTAAATGCACGGCTGATGAATTTGCCGGTTACCGGTAATGGGCGGCGGGAATCTTTTGCACATATACCAATGCCGCGTATGACCAATACCTGTATGCTGAATGGCGATAAGGATCCGGCAGAAATCATTGCATCGGTCAAACATGGTTTGTATGCAGCAAATTTTGGTGGCGGACAGGTAGATATCACCAGTGGAAAATTTGTGTTTTCAGCAGCAGAAGCTTACATGATCGAAGATGGAAAAATCACTTATCCGGTTAAAGGAGCCACTCTGATTGGTAATGGCCCTGATGTGCTGACAAGAGTTTCCATGATTGGAAACGATATGATGCTTGATCCCGGTGTAGGTACATGTGGCAAAGATGGTCAAAGCGTGCCAGTAGGTGTGGGGCAACCCACATTACGTATTGATGGATTAACAGTGGGTGGTACGGGAAGTTGACGGTACGCTGATGAGACGCTGCCGTTAGAATATTTATAACTTGTTGAAATTGATAATTAGGATGCAGAAAGCATGAGTGTGGAATTAACCGGCGCAGAAATTACGATACGCTGTTTACAAGAAGAAGGGGTGCAGTGTATTTTCGGCTATCCTGGCGGGGCAGTATTGTTTATTTATGATGAATTGTTCAAACAGGATAAAGTCAGACATATTTTGGTGCGTCACGAACAGGCAGCTATCCATGCGGCTGATGGCTACGCGCGTTCCAGTGATAAAGTGGGCGTAGCTCTGGTTACCTCGGGACCGGGGGTCACCAATGCCGTAACCGGCATTGCTACTGCCTATATGGATTCGATTCCGATGGTGATTGTTAGTGGACAAGTACCCACGAGCGCCATTGGTCTGGATGCCTTTCAGGAGGTCGATACCGTGGGTATAACGCGCCCCTGTGTAAAGCATAATTTTTTGGTAAAAGATGTGGCCGAGCTGGCGCAAACGATTAAGAAAGCATTTTATATCGCATCGACTGGTCGGCCTGGTCCTGTTCTAGTGGATATTCCCAAAGACGTTACACAGCAAAAAACCAAGTTTGTATATCCAGACAAGGTGGTCATGCGCTCTTATAATCCTGTGGTTAAGGGGCATTCCAGGCAAATCAAGAAAGCTATGGAATTGATACTAAGCGCTAAGCGCCCGATGATTTATGCGGGTGGTGGAGTTATTTTAAGTGATGCTGCGTCGCAATTAACTGAAATGACCCAAATGCTGAATTTCCCTTGTACCAATACATTGATGGGATTGGGTGGCTACCCTGCCACAGATAAGCAATCACTGGGTATGCTGGGGATGCATGGTACGTATGAAGCGAATATGGCGATGCAGTATTGTGATGTTCTCGTGGCTGTTGGAGCACGTTTTGATGATCGAGTGATTGGTAATCCTAAGCACTTTTCTAACGAAAATAGAAAAATCATTCATATTGATATTGATCCATCTTCTATTTCCAAGCGTGTCAAAGTTGATGTTCCAATCGTAGGAGATGTTCTGGATGTGCTGAAAGAACTTATTAAATTGCTGAAAGCCGGGAAAGAAAAGCCGGATCAAGCAGCCCTGAAGGAATGGTGGAAGCAAATTAATTTGTGGCGTGAGCGAGACTGCCTCAAGTTTGATCGTGAAAGCAAGATTATTAAACCGCAAATGGTGATTGAAACACTGTTTAATGTTACTAAGGGTGACGCTTTTATTACATCTGATGTTGGTCAACATCAGATGTGGGCTGCGCAGTTTTATAAATTTGATAAACCACGTCGCTGGATAAATTCAGGTGGACTTGGCACGATGGGTTTTGGCATGCCTGCAGCAATGGGGGTGCAATTGGCAAACCCAAAAGGTAAAGTGGCGTGCATCACAGGTGAAGCGAGTATTCAGATGTGCATTCAAGAGCTATCGACTTGCAAGCAATATAGATTACCGCTAAAAATTGTAAACTTGAATAATCGCTACATGGGTATGGTGAGACAGTGGCAAGAGTTCTTTCACGGTAATCGATATGCTGAATCTTATATGAATGCTCTACCAGACTTTGTTAAGCTCGCTGAAAGCTATGGTCATGTAGGAATGAAAATTGAGCGACCGGAGGATGTGGAAGGCGCTTTAAAGGAAGCACTTAAACTTAAGGATCAGCTGGTGTTTATGGACTTCATAACCGATCAGACTGAAAATGTTTTTCCAATGGTGCCGGGTGGTAAAGGGCTTTCTGAAATGATTCTGGTGTAGACAATAAATGCGACATATTATTTCTTTATTAATGGAAAACGAAGCAGGAGCTTTGTCTCGTGTTGCGGGTTTGTTCTCGGCGCGTGGATATAATATCGAATCACTGTCAGTGGCTCCTACTGAAGATCCCACTTTGTCACGTATGACACTGGTCACGATTGGTTCTGATGAAGTTGTGGAACAAGTCACTAAGCAACTGAATAAATTGATTGAAGTGGTAAAAATCATTGACTTGAATGATGGCAGTCATATTGAACGCGAGATGATGCTGGTCAAAGTGCGTGCAATTGGCTCGGATCGAGAAGAAATCAAACGACTGGCAGAAATTTTTCGAGGTTGTATTATTGATGTAACCGACAAGTCTTACACTATCGAGTTAACGGGCACTAGTTCGAAGCTTGATGCTTTTCTTGAGGCGGTTGAGCGCAGCGCTGTTTTAGAGACAGTGCGTACAGGTGCTTCTGGCATAGGGCGCGGAGAATGGATTTTAAAGGTATAATCCATTTTTGCTGATGAATCCGAATTTTGAGGTCATTAATCCAGAACGATTTATCCATGCCTAATTGCTTGCCTGTCTCTGTTCTAATTTATGTTTAAAGGAAAATAATGAAAGTTTTTTATGATAAAGATGCAGATCTGTCTCTTATTAAAGGAAAAAAAGTAGCTATATTGGGTTATGGTTCACAAGGGCATGCACATGCTAATAATCTGAGCGAATCAGGAGTGAAGGTGACCGTTGGTTTGCGTAAAGATGGTGCATCTTGGGGTAAAGCAGAAAAAGCCGGCTTAACAGTGAAAGCAGTTTCTGAAGCAGTTAAAGATGCTGATGTTGTGATGGTTTTATTGCCCGATGAACAAATCGGAGCCGTCTATAAAACAGAAATTGAACCAGGATTGAAGAAGAACGCTACACTAGCGTTTGCTCATGGTTTTAGTGTTCACTATGGACAAGTGACTCCGCGTGAAGATCTTGATGTGATCATGATTGCACCCAAAGGGCCCGGACATTTGGTTCGCTCTACCTACCTTCAAGGTGGTGGCGTGCCTTCGTTGATCGCAGTGCATCAGGATAAGTCTGGCAAAGCGCGCGATTTGGCTTTGTCGTATGCGGCGGCTAATGGCGGTACAAGAGGCGGTGTTATTGAAACAAGTTTTCGTGAAGAAACAGAAACAGACTTGTTCGGTGAACAAGTAGTACTGTGTGGCGGTTTAACGGCGCTGATTCAGGCTGGTTTCGAAACGCTTGTGGAAGCCGGTTATGCACCGGAAATGGCTTATTTTGAGTGCTTGCATGAAGTTAAGTTGATCGTGGATTTGATCTACGAAGGCGGCATTGCGAATATGCGTTACTCTATTTCTAACAATGCTGAATATGGCGATGTATCGCGCGGTCCTCGGATCATAACGGATGAGACGCGAGCAGAAATGCGTAAAATATTGCGTCAAATTCAGACAGGTGAATATGCTCGAGAATTCATTCTGGAAAATCAAGCGGGGGCACCGGTACTCAAATCAAGCCGTCGCATTGCTTCGGAACATCAAATTGAGCAAGTGGGGGCCAAATTGCGCGATATGATGCCGTGGATCAAGAAAAATAAACTCGTTGATCAAGTAAAGAATTGACGATAGTTATTTTTAATACGATTTGAACTTTTATTCATTCACGCTTTTGTTGTAATTTATTTATGGCTCACTATCCTCATCCTATTATTGCTCGAGAAGGCTGGCTTCACATCGCGATAGCATTTGCTATCGCATTTGGTGTCAATATATATGTTGGCTGGAATTGGGCAATACCATTCTGGATTATTGCCTGTTTCGTTCTACAATTTTTCCGTGATCCACCCAGAGAAGTGCCTACGGATCGTAATGCAATATTAGCCCCTGCTGATGGTAGAATTGTGGCCGTGGAAAAGACTCAAGATCCCTATTTGGAGCGTGAGGCTCTTAAGATCAGTGTATTTATGAATGTATTCAATGTACATTCTAATCGGAGTCCAGTTGATGGAGAGGTGCGTAATAAATGGTACTTCCCTGGAAAGTTTCTAAATGCTGATTTACCTAAAGCCTCTTTGGAAAATGAGCGAAATGCTCTGTGGATTAAAGCAGATAATGGTGCGGATGTGACTTGCGTACAAGTGGCAGGATTGATCGCAAAACGCATCATTTGCCATGCATCCTCGGGTGATCATCTTGAGCGTGGTCAACGTTTTGGTTTTATTCGATTTGGTTCGAGAGTCGATGTTTATTTGCCATTAAATACAAAAATTAATGTCAATATCGGTGATAAAGTATCTGCGACAGTGACAGTATTGGCAGAATTTCGTTGAAGCAATTCAGTAATTTTTGCGCAAATTTAACTGCTTGTTTGGCAATTGGTCGAAGCTTTGGTATCTACCTCCGACCCTCGCTTCTTATTTTGAGTTTTTAATAAATTCAGATGATTAATATCAAATTCCGTCATTATATTAGCATTACTTTCTCTGACTCTAATAATGCCTGACTCTCTACCAGAACGTATCGTACTCAAGTCTAGACTGCGGCGGCGTGGTATTTATTTGCTGCCTAATTTATTTACTACGGCAGCATTGTTTGCAGGATTTTATGCAGTAGTGCAAGCAATGAATGAGAATTTTGAATACTCTGCGATAGCCATTTTTATTGCTATGGTGTTAGATGGTTTAGATGGGCGTGTGGCACGACTCACAGGAACTCAAAGTGAGTTTGGGGCAGAATACGATAGTATGTCAGACATGGTTTCATTCGGTGTTGCGCCTGCACTAATTGCTTATGAGTGGGCTCTAAAAGAAATGGGGCAATGGGGATGGATAGTTGCATTTGTTTATTGTGCCTGCGCTGCTCTGAGACTTGCGCGCTTCAATACCAATATAGCAGTAGTCGATAAGCGATTCTTTCAGGGATTGCCAAGTCCTGCTGCAGCAGCATTAATTGCCGGACTTGTTTGGGTAACAATTGATTTCCAGGTACAAGGAAGTGATATTAGTTGGTTAGCTTGTATAGTGACGCTATTTGCTGCATTGACCATGGTCAGTAATATTCCCTACTATAGTGGCAAAGAAATTAATTTGCGCAGAAGGGTGCCTTTTTTTACTATTTTGCTATTGGTGTTGTTCTTTTTTGTTCTAATTCCGAGTCATCCGCCGCTGGTGTTGTTTTGTTTGTTTGTGGTTTATGGATTATCTGGTTACTTTATTAAGTTGTGGCGGTTTGGCAAAAATAAAAGAAATAGTGGAAATAATGAATCAAGCGGATCACGATGATAGCGTGAGTCATTGAGCACAAAAAGATAAAATTATTTATATTCCATTCCTATGGCAGTAATCAATCATTTTAATATATTCAGTTTAGTATCAGTTCCTGAGTTTCTGGTGGAGCTGTTATTGCGCCTTGTGCGCTAAATTTCTATCTCCTACTTTCCATCTTCCCTATAAAATTCGCAAAACGAGTTTTAGCATATTTTAAGTTTTCTTCCTAAAGCGGAGAGCATAATGCAAGAGCATTTAATTATTTTTGATACAACCCTGCGTGATGGCGAACAGAGTCCTGGTGCATCCATGACCAAAGAGGAGAAGGTGCGCATTGCTTGGCAGTTAGAGCGCATGGGAGTGGATGTGATTGAAGCGGGTTTTCCTGCAGCCTCAAATGGGGATTTTGAAGCGGTTAAAGCCGTTGCCGATTCGGTTAAAGAAAGCGTGGTATGTGGTTTAGCACGTGCAATAGAAGCTGATATCCAGCGTGCCGGAGAAGCGCTGAAGGGAGCGCAATCGGCACGTATTCATACTTTTATTGCGACATCTCCCATTCACATGAAGAATAAACTTCGGATGTCGCCAGAACAGGTGATTGCTCAAGCTGTGAAAGCGGTGAAATGGGCGCGTCAATATACTGATAATGTTGAATTCTCACCAGAAGATGCGGGTCGATCAGAAATTGATTTTCTATGCCAGATTCTTGAGGCGGTTATTGATGCAGGTGCGACCACATTAAATATTCCAGACACCGTTGGGTATACCATGCCAGAGCAATTCGGTAAGTTGATTCGTAGCTTGCGAGAACGTATTCCTAATTCTGATAAAGCAATCTTCTCAGTTCATTGTCATAATGATTTGGGGTTGGCTGTGGCTAATTCGTTGGCTGCAGTAATGAATGGCGCAAGGCAAGTCGAATGTACTATCAACGGTCTGGGTGAAAGAGCAGGCAATGCAGCACTCGAAGAGATCGTTATGGCAGTACGTACCCGCCAGGATTACTTTGCCTGTGATACCAGAATCGATGCCACACATATTGTTGCGGCAAGTAAGTTGGTATCTGGTATTACTGGTTTTCCTGTGCAACCCAATAAAGCAATCGTTGGAGCGAATGCTTTTGCCCATGAATCAGGTATTCATCAGGATGGCGTATTGAAACATCGCGAAACCTACGAAATCATGCGAGCAGAAGATGTTGGCTGGAATGCAAACAAGTTGCTATTAGGCAAGCATTCTGGGCGGAATGCTTTTCGTAATCGTCTGATGGAATTGGGTATCGAACTGGAGTCCGAAGAAATGCTTAATAATACATTTATGCGTTTCAAGGAATTGGCTGATAAAAAGCATGAGATTTTTGATGAAGATTTGCATGCATTAGTTTCAGATGAGGTGCTGATACTGCAAGAGTGTTATCGACTTATTTCACTAACTGTGCATTGTGAAACAGGCGAGATTCCTTACGCACGCATAGTGATCTCGGATAATGGTAATGAGATGCGTGCTGAATCGCAGGGAAGTGGTCCAGTTGATGCAACTTTCAGGGCTATCGAAGCGCTGTTGGCAAGTGGAGTTGAGTTGCAATTGTTTTCAGTTAACAATATTACCAGTGGTACGGATGCGCAAGGGGAAGTCACGGTACGGCTTCGGAAATCTGATCGTATTGTTAATGGTCATGGAGCAGACACGGATATCGTTGTGGCATCTGCAAAAGCTTACCTAAGTGCATTGAATAAGCTGTGTAGCAAATTGGAACGAGCTCATCCGCAAGTATAGCTGGTTCAAGGATTGGTGGGTGAGAGAGGTCATATGGGAGTTCTACAATAAGATGATGAAACGTATGCGATTAGTGATATTTTGCTTAATGGTTCTGCTGCTTAGTATGCAAGCACAAGCATTCCAGTTTCAGGACTCGACAGGGAAAATCCATAAGCTTGAGGACTATAAAGGGCGCTGGGTACTGGTTAATTTCTGGGCTACTTGGTGCCCACCTTGTCTGAAAGAAATACCCGATCTGATTGCTTTATATAAGGATCGTCAAGATGTCATGGTGATCGGTGTGGCGATGGATTTTAGTGATCCTAAAGTGGTCATGGATTTTGTCCAATCGATGTCAATCACATATCCTACAGTAATGGGTAACCGGCAGATAGCATCACAATTGGATGATATCTCTCTGTTACCGAGTACCTACTTTTTTGATCCGGATGGAAAGCCTGCCGCACGCCAGTTGGGTATTATTTCTCGCGAAAGTATAGAAAGGTTTATTGGATCTAAATCTGTTAAGTGAGAGATTGCTGATGTTCCTTCCCTTAATCAATACGAAGCAGTTTAGTTGTTAGCTATTAGGCGAAGATAAAGAATATCGCCAATTACTCGCCCATTTGTTGAATACAAGTTGAGGATACGCGGCCTCACCCAAGCTACCGTTATATCTACTCAGTGCACGGAAATAGTTACCATTTTCTTTAATTAGATAATGACGAAGAATCGTGCATCCATAACGCAAGTTGACACGCAAGTGAAACAGATTGTGATCTGGATGACCAATGGCATCTACCCAGAATGGCATTACTTGCATATAGCCGCGTGCGCCCGAATGTGAAATGGCATATTTCTTAAAACCACTTTCAACCTGGATGATACTTAACACGAGTTGAGGATCGAGTCCCGCGCGAGTTGCTTCGTAATAGACTGTTCTTAGAAATTCTTCGCGTTCTATTATATTGGGTATGAATTTTTCTAATCGACGACTCATGCTGACAAGCCAAGTAATGTTGTCAACCATGGCAGCATAATCACTATATGAAACAGCTTGGTCGCTTGTCTCGTGTAACGTGATGGTCTGAGTACTGGCTGCTAACTCTTTATAGTCTTGACTTGCATGCAACAAATTGATGGAAGGCAGCAGAATTAATATCGTGCAAATTAACTGATACATAATTGAGTCTTTATGAATGAGAAAATTTCATTGATAGGTATGGCTTGTGATGCTTGGTCTTTTCGTCCTTGATATTCAACGAGAGTTTGTTTTAGACCTCGCTCACCGACAACAATCCGGTGCGGGATTCCAATTAATTCCATATCAGCAAACATGACGCCGGGACGTTCATCACGATCATCTAACAGTACTTCGATGTGAGCATCAGAAAATTGTTGATATAACTTTTCCACGGTTTCTCTGACCTGAATGTTTTTGTGCAGCCCGATTGGAACAATCACAAGCTGGAAAGGTGCCATCGAGGTTGGAAAAATTATGCCATGTTCATCATGATTTTGTTCAATGGCAGCAGCTACAATACGTGAAATTCCGATACCATAGCATCCCATTTCCATATATTGGGATTGACCTGATTCGTCAAGATAGCTAGCTTTCATGATTTCAGAGTATTTTGTTCTCAATTGAAAAATATGCCCAACTTCAATACCACGACAAATCTCTAATTTTCCCTTGCCATCTGGAGATGTATCTCCAGATACAACATTTCGTATATCAAATATATGCTCCGGTAATTTCAGATCACGACCGAAATTCACATGGGTTAAATGGTATCCTTCTTCATTTGCACCACAAACAAAATTACTCATGTTAATGACAGCATGATCAGCAATGATGCAAGCTTCTACCCCTACTGGACCGATATATCCGGGTAATGTTCCTGCAGTCTGTAGGATATCCTCTTCACTTGCCATCTGATATTCTGATAAGAAAGGTATTTTCCTTACTTTTAATTCGTTGAGTTGATGATCGCCGCGCAGTAGTAGAAAATATATTTTATTATTGGCTTTTATCGCGAGTGTTTTTACAGTGTTTGGCAGAGGGACATTGAGATAGTCTGCAACTTCAGCGCACGCCTTTTTCTCAGGTGTGTGGATTTTCTGCATAATGCTGGTAGGTTCTGCACGCTCCTGTCGGGTGGACAGTGAACTAGCCAATTCGATATTGGCAGCATAGTCAGAGTCAGGACAAAATGCGATAGCGTCTTCACCAGAATCTGCTAAAACATGAAATTCATGTGAGCCACTGCCTCCTATAGCGCCAGTGTCAGCAGCAACAGCACGGAACTTTAATCCAAGGCGAGTGAAAATGCGGCTATAGGTTTCATACATTAGTTGATAAGTTTGCGCTAAGCTGTTTTCATTCGTATGAAATGAATACGAATCTTTCATTAGGAATTCTCGTGCACGCATTACACCGAAACGAGGACGAATTTCATCACGAAATTTTGTTTGTATTTGGTAGAAATTGACAGGTAATTGGCGATAGCTTTTGATTTCTCTTCGAGCTATGTCGGTTATGATTTCTTCATGGGTTGGACCAAAACAAAAACTATGCTCGTGGCGATCCTTGATTTTTAGCATTTGTGGTCCGAACACATCCCATCGACCGGTTTCATGCCACAATTCTGCGGGTTGTATAGCAGGCATCAGAACCTCTATGGCACCACTTTTATTCATCTCTGTACGAACAATATTTTCTATTTTCCGGAGTACTCTTAAACCCAAAGGCATCCACGTATATAATCCACTACCAAGACGTTTTATCAATCCAGCGCGTAACATCAATTTGTGACTTATTAATTCTGCTTCGGTGGGGGCTTCTTTAAGTGTTGAAATGAAAAATTGCGAGACGCGCATGAGATAATTCCATTATGATAATAAAGTTGTAGTAATTTTACCTTGAAATAATTGAACCGGTGTGGATTCGTCTATTTATTGAATATTGATTTCTAATCGTAGATGGGTAAGAAAAACAAGAACGATAACGAAAGTATGGGTTTTTGTTTTATGGACGCTTTCAATCTCTAGTAAAGTATGAAAAAATCCAAGCATTTGATTGGTCATATGGGTAATTCACATGATTGACCGTAACGGATATCGCCCCAATGTCGGTATTATTTTGCTAAATTCAAAAAACGAAGTTTTTTGGGGCAAACGAATTAGACAGAACTCTTGGCAATTCCCTCAGGGGGGGATTAAATCGGGAGAAAGCCCAGAACAAGCTATGTATCGGGAATTAACCGAAGAGGTGGGATTACGTCCAAATCATGTAGAGATTGTTGGGCGTACGCGCGATTGGCTGCGGTATGAAGTTCCAGATCGATGGATACGGCGTGAGTGGCGTGGGAATTATAAGGGGCAGAAACAGATTTGGTATTTACTACGATTGATTGGGCGCGATAGTGATGTATCCCTGCGAAGAAGTTCGCATCCGGAATTTGATGCATGGCGTTGGAATCAATATTGGGTTGAGCTAGATTCCGTTGTTGAATTTAAACGTAAAGTTTACAAACAGGCGTTGACAGAGCTGTCACGTTTACTAAAAACGGATCCTTGTCCAAACACTGCTTATGAAAAGAATAGTATGACTAAAGGAAACGGTGGAATCTTAACTAATCAACTCGAATTGAATGAATAATCCAGTCGTTGTCCAAAGTTTTCTGCAGTATTAAAAATAAAGCATCTAAGGAGGGATTAAGTTATTCAGTGAATTTACAGAAATGTATTGATTACTGCTCCGTTCTATTTAAGACTCCCATTTGTGGGTGTTTCATCAGGCGTAATCGGCTGCGCCATCACAGCCGTTTTTTAGGGAAAATACAGATGAAGATACGTACACTGGTTGCGTCGCTGTTATCAATCGGCGCTCTTGTAACTTCGATGAATGTTTCGGCCAATGAACCTATCCAACCCATCAAAGCTGCAAATGTAAAGAATGCTGAAATGGTTGAATTGGGTAAGATGTTGTTTTTTGATCCACGTTTATCAAAATCAGGTTTCATTTCCTGTAACTCTTGTCATAATCTTAGCATGGGTGGAACAGATAATATCCCAACTTCAATAGGTCACGCATGGCAGCAAGGTCCTATTAATGCACCAACCGTATTAAATGCCAGCATGAATCTGGCGCAATTCTGGGATGGGCGTGCGAAGGATTTAAAAGAACAAGCTGGTGGCCCAATTGCCAATCCAGGAGAAATGGCATCAACGCATAAAGCGGCTGTTGAAGTGCTGCAGTCTATTCCTCAATATCGTGCACATTTTCAAAAAGCATTTGATTCCGATCAGGTTGATATCGATCGGGTAACTACCGCAATTGCTGCTTTCGAGGAAACCTTAGTAACACCGGGATCGCGTTTTGATAAATGGCTAGAGGGAGACAAGAAAGCGCTGAATCAACAAGAGCTGGAAGGATATGAATTATTCAAGAGTAGTGGTTGTTCAGGCTGTCACAATGGACCTGCAGTCGGCGGCGCTCTTTATCAAAAGTTTGGTGTTCACCATCCCTATAAAACAACCAATAAAGCAGAAGGCAGAAAAGCAGTTACTGGGAAAGATACTGACCTAAATGTTTTCAAGGTGCCTACTTTACGTAATATTGAATTAACCTACCCCTATTTTCATGATGGCGCTACATTTTCATTGGAGGATGCTGTTAAAACAATGGGTAAAGTTCAATTGGATCGTGATTTTAATAAAAAAGAGATAGATAGTATCGTAGCCTTCCTGAAGACACTTACGGGCGAGCAACCTAATATTAAGATGCCTATCCTGCCACCTTCAAATAATAATACGCCCAAACCTATACCATTTTAATTTGTATTCACTTGAAGAGCCGAAACTTTTTCAAGTCTTATACTGTTGAGATATATTAGGGTTTAAGCATCCAAGCCATAGCATGACTTGGATGCTTTTGTCCAGACATACTTATTTTGTATTAGTGTTAGTGTAAATAATCGAATTATCAGGAGTTTCTTCCTTAATATCCTAGTGTTCGAGTGTTGATGCAATCGGGTGTAGATTTACATTTAAAAATAAAGTAGAGTCACTATTCCAATAACCAATAATTAGAATAGGGAATTACCCATGGGTAATAAGGGACAGTTACTTCAAGATCCATTTCTGAATATATTGCGGAAAGAGCATATTCCAGTTTCTATATATCTAGTGAACGGTATTAAATTGCAAGGGCAGATTGATTCATTTGATCAATATGTTGTGCTTTTAAAGAACTCGGTTACACAAATGGTATATAAACATGCAATCTCTACAGTTGTACCTGCAAGAGCAGTGACTATTCCCGTTGAAACAACAGAAGTACGTGATACTTAGAACCTGAGCATTCGCATTCTGGTATGCACAAGTTGAAAGCTGCTAATACAGCAATTTTGGTCAGTCTGGATTTTGGTGATAATGCTTATTCAGAGCGTTTGCAGGAATTGCAGCAACTAGCTCTTAGCGATAAGCTTCAAGTGGTAGCTATTGTCGAAGGAAAACGCTCTCGCCCAGATCCGACAACCTATGTTGGAAGCGGAAAAGTAAATGAGATAACGCAGCTTATAGTGCAAACTCAAGCTTCGCTAATCATATTTAATCATGACCTATCGCCAGCTCAACAACGAAACTTATCTTTGCGCTTAGATTGTAGTGTTATTGATCGTACTAGTTTGATTTTGGATATATTTGCTCAACGTGCTAAAAGTTATGAAGGAAAGCTTCAGGTTGAGCTTGCACAGCTTGAGCACCTTGCTACTCGTTTAGTGCGTGGATGGACGCATCTTGAGCGACAAAAGGGAGGCATTGGTTTGCGCGGTCCAGGAGAAACTCAATTAGAGACGGATCGCCGATTGATTAAAAAACGAGTTAAATTACTGAAAGAAAAGTTATCGATACTTCAACGACAACGAAATGTTCAAAGGCGATCAAGGCAACGCACAGAGGTGTTGTCAGTATCTATTGTTGGTTATACCAATGCAGGTAAGTCAACCTTATTCAATAAATTAACACGTGCGCAATCTTATACCGCTGATCAGCTATTCGCCACATTGGATACAACAACGCGAAAACTATATCTTGCTGGAAGTGGTTCGGCAGTAATTTCTGATACGGTGGGATTTATTCGCGAATTACCGCATACTTTGATAGCAGCCTTTCGAGCAACGCTTGAAGAAACTGTTCAGGCCGATATACTACTTCATGTGGTAGATGCTAGTAATCCCACTAGAGATGAGCAGGTTGATGAAGTCAATAAAATACTGAAAGAAATTGGTGCTGATACTATTCCTCAAATTTTAATTTTAAACAAGATAGATTTGATCGACTTAGACTTAGGAACGGCCGGTAAAGGTTGCATACGCGATGAATATGATAGAATATCTCGCATTCGTTTAAGTGCAAAGACTGGTGAGGGTATAGAGCTTGTAAGGCAAGCATTGACAGAAACAATTGCAGGAAACTCCAGAAAATTGTACGAGAATTCTAAAGATACTAAGAAAGTAATTGGAAGTTGTGCTACGGTACAAGAACTTTTTTGAACGAACAAAACAGGAATTATTATGGGATTAAATGATCCACAATGGGGAAGAAATAAAGGCGACTCTGGTCCACCAGATCTGGATGATGTTCTCCGCAATGTCAATAAAAAGATCAACAATATTTTTGGTCAGAAAAGAAGTGACGGAGGTGATGATGGATCAAAAGATAAAACTCCAAAGCAACAGAGTGGTGGAAATATTGTATTGATTCTGGTGATACTTGCCGTGGTGTGGTTGGCTAGTGGTTTCTACATTGTGGATGAGGGACAAAGAGGTGTGGTATTACGGTTTGGTCAATATACTGATACAGCGCCAGCAGGCTTGCGATGGCATTTTCCCTATCCTATCGAGAAAGTTGAAATGGTGAATGTCAGTCAAGTTCGTACCGTCGAAATTGGCTATCGAAATAATGTAAGAAGCAAGGTGCTCAGAGAATCATTGATGTTAACTGATGATGAAAATATCATTGATATTCAGTTTGCCGTTCAATATATTCTGAACAATCCAGAAAATTTCCTTTTCAAAAATCGGAATCCTGATGATGCCGTTTTGCAAGCTGCAGAAACCGCAATTAGACAAGTAATCGGTAAAAGTAAAATGGACTATGTTCTTTACGAAGGCCGCGAGCAAGTTGCTGCTAATGCTACTCAATTGATGCAGAAGATTCTGGATCGATATGAAATAGGAATCTCTATCAGTAAAGTAACCATGCAGAATGCACAACCGCCAGAACAGGTTCAAGCTGCATTTGATGATGCAGTGAAAGCCGGGCAAGATAGAGAGCGCCAAAAAAATGAAGGCCAGGCTTATGCTAATGACGTCATTCCAAGAGCTGTGGGTAATGCAGCTCGATTGATTCAGGAATCTGAAGGGTATAAGCAACGAGTGATTGTCAGTGCGGAAGGTGATGCTGAAAGATTTGAGCAGATTCTTGTTGAATATAGCAAAGCGCCCAAAGTGACTCGAGAGCGCTTGTATATGGATATGATGCAACAAGTGCTTTCTAATACAAGCAAAATCGTAGTAGATCAGAAAAATGGCAATAATCTTTTATACTTGCCATTGGATAAATTGGTTCAAACGACAGGATCTGCATCAGCTTCACCTGTAACTACAACACCATCTGCGCAGGAATCAGCGCCTGATAATGCTATACGAACACGAGAATCTTTCCGCAGTCGTGAAAGGGAGATTAGATAGATGAAAAATTTTACGTCAATATTTTCAGGAATTATTATTGCAATATTTTTTCTGGGTAGCTCGGCTGTTTATATTGTAGATGAGCGGCAACAAGCAATTCTTTTTCAATTAGGAGAGGTAATTGATGTTAAAACTGAACCTGGTTTGTACTTCAAAATTCCTTTTGCTCAGAATGTGCGTTTTTTTGAAAAACGTATCTTGACAATGAACACAGAAGAGCCTGAGCGTTTTATTACTTCTGAGAAAAAGAATGTTTTGGTAGATTTGTTTGTCAAGTGGCGTATTGTCGATGTGAAACAATATTATATTAGTGTTCGGGGTGATGAAGGATTAGCACAGACAAGATTAGCACAAACTATCAATGCAAGCTTACGTGACGAGTTTGGTAATCGTACTGTTCATGATGTGGTTTCAGGTGAACGCGATGTGATCATGGAGATTATGCGTCAAAAAGCGGATGCTGATGCTCGTTCTATTGGAGTCGAGGTTGTTGATGTTCGTTTGAAGCGAGTAGATTTACCGCAAGAAGTAAGTGAGTCGGTATATAGACGTATGGAAGCCGAGCGTAAAAGAGTAGCTAATGAATTACGTTCTACTGGTGCTGCTGAGTCAGAGAAGATTCGTGCTGACGCTGATCGTCAGCGAGAGGTCATACTAGCTGAGGCTTATCGTGAAGCACAGAAAACAATGGGTGATGGTGATAGTCAAGCAGCGGCAACTTATGCTACGGCATTTCAGAAAGACTCCGAATTTTATGCTTTCTGGCGCAGTATGGACGCTTACAAACAATCATTCAAGAACAAGAGCGATATGCTGGTGCTTGAGCCCACCTCAGATTTCTTCAAATATATGAAGAATCCTGCAACAAGTAAATAGCTTAAAGATTAGAACTTATACATTTGAATTGATATATTTAGAGTTCTCAAGAATTCTGATAAATGTAAAGTGTTTCTCGATTAGTAAAAATTATATGTAATTTGTTTTGTACAATTAACGAAGAGGTTCTGGAAATCGTAGTTATTTTTTATACTCGATTAAAACAGAACCTCTTGTTTTTTCATGCTTGTTCTGGAAAGCTTGATTAATATTTGATTAAGCAGGGAGTGTCTGTATGTGGGAAAATTTTCTGAGTGCGATTGCATTAATGTTAATTCTAGAAGGCATGTTACCATTCTTATCTCCTCAGACTTGGCGAGAAGCATTCAGGAAACTAATTGAAATTAATGATCAACAGGTACGTTTTGTTGGTTTGACTTCAATGCTAATCGGATTGGCACTGCTTCTTGTTGTAAGCTAGTGTTTTTTATTCTTCTCGCACACAAATCTGTCAATTGTAAATATGCGTAATTGGTTACTTCCGGAATATGTTGAAGATATATTGCCTGGTGAAGCATTACATATCGAGATAATGCGGCGTCAGATTATTGACTTGCTATTTGTTCATGGCTATCAATTAGTAATACCACCAATGCTTGAATATGTAGAATCTCTGCTATCGGGAAGCGGTAGCGATATGGATTTGCGCATATTCAAAGTGATAGATCAACTTAGCGGTCGTATGATGGGATTGCGTGCTGATATGACGCCGCAAGTTGCTCGAATCGATGCACATCTGTTGAACTGTGAGGGCATAACTCGTCTATGTTATGCCAACAGTGTGTTGCACACGGTGCCATTTGGTTTAACACAAACCCGAGAACCGCTGCAAGTCGGTGCAGAGCTCTATGGTCATTCTGGTTTGGATAGTGATTTAGAAGTTCAGCGCCTGATGTTGCAATGTTTATCGATTACAAATGTATGTAATATTCATTTGGATCTGGGGCATGTGGCAGTTTTCAGAAGCTTAATTAAACATGCAGATATCTCACGGGAGCTCGAGACTGAATTATTTGCCATTTTGCAAGCCAAGGATGTTTCAACTTTAAAAGAAATATGTTTAGGGTTAGAGAAAAATACTTGTGAAGCGCTAATGTTGTTACCTGAACTGTATGGTGACAAGAAGGTTTTAGTAGAAGCCTATAAACATTTGCCAGACTATTCAGAAATCAGAGTTGCACTTGATGAGCTAAGCACGATAGCGGAACAACTAAAAGTGGCTGTTGATAACATTGCATTCGATTTGGCCGATTTGCGGGGATATCATTATCATACGGGTATGGTGTTTGCTGCATATGCGAGTGGGTGCTCAAATGCCATTGCTTTGGGTGGACGCTATGACGAAATTGGTAAGGCTTTTGGGAGAGCACGGCCAGCTACGGGGTTTAGTATGGACTTGCGAGAAATATCAAGATTAGTGAATTCTGGTGTGTATCCCAAAGCGATCCGTGCTCCCTTTCAGGGGAAAAGCAAAGCATTGGAACTGAAAATTGAGCAATTGCGCCATGCAGGGCAAATAGTTGTTATGGAATTACCTGGACAGAAAAATGAATCTTTAGATTGTGACAGACAGTTAGTATTAGATAATGGCGAGTGGGTAGTTAAGGAAATTTAATTTTTATAATCAGAGTCTTTTAGAGATTAGGGATATGACTAAAAATGTTGTAGTCATTGGTACCCAATGGGGTGATGAAGGAAAAGGAAAAATCGTCGATTGGTTGACGGATCACGCACAAGGCGTAGTGCGTTTTCAAGGTGGGCATAATGCTGGCCATACTTTGGTGATAGGTAATAAAAAAACCGTACTACACCTTATTCCGTCAGGTATTTTGCGTGATAATGTAATTTGTTATATTGGAAATGGGGTAGTGATATCACCAGAGGCTTTACTGAGTGAAATTGATATGTTGGAGCGTAATGGTATCGATGTCATGGGTAGACTACGGATTAGTGAAGCCTGTCCCTTAATATTACCATGTCATACTGCGTTAGATATTGCGCGCGAGAATGCAAAGGGCGTTGGAAAGATTGGAACTACTGGACGCGGTATTGGCCCAGCGTATGAGGACAAGGTGGCTCGACGTGCAATTCGTTTGCAAGATTTATTTCATCATGAGCGCTTTGCGGCAAAGTTCGCTGAAATGCTTGATTATCATAATTTTGTACTAAAGAATTATTTTAAGGCACCTGGTATAGATTTCCAGAAAACACTGGAAGAAATATTAAGTCAGTCGGAAATAATTAAGCCGATGGTGGCAGACGTACCTCAACTTTTATTTGATGCACATAAAGCTGGCCAGAGTTTATTATTCGAAGGTGCGCAAGGTGCGCTATTGGATGTAGATCATGGTACATATCCATTTGTTACATCCAGTAACTGTGTGGCCGGAGCTGCGGGACCAGGCAGTGGTGTGGGGCCACAAATGTTACATTATGTATTAGGTATTACAAAAGCTTATACAACGAGAGTTGGTTCTGGACCATTCCCAACGGAATTGAATGATGATATTGGTAAGCATCTAGCTACCCGTGGACATGAATTCGGATCAACAACAGGGCGACCGCGTCGGTGTGGATGGTTTGATGCCGTTGCGCTCAAACGTTCTATTCAGATAAATGGTGTAACAGGGCTATGTATTACTAAGCTTGATGTATTAGATGGTGTGGAAAGCCTCAATCTGGGAATTGGCTATAAGTTGAGTGATGGTAGTAGTAGCAATATATTGCCAGTGGGAGCTGAAGACCTGGATAATTGTGAGCCAATATATGAAGAAATTCCTGGATGGTCAGAAAGCACCGCCGGAATTAGAGATTTTGATCAACTTCCTAAAGCAGCACAGAATTATCTGAGGCGATTGGAGGATGTATGTAAAGTACCTATCGATATGATTTCTACTGGGCCTGATAGAGAAGATACTATTTTATTGCGACACCCTTTTAAGGAAAAGTGAAAGTATTTCTTTACAATATCGTTAGTCTTTATGTGGAATTCTTATCATATACAGATATTAAATTGGCAAGAAAATGAATCGGCCCTACGCTTTGTTCGGAAAGCAGTTTTTATTCTTGAGCAACAAATTCCTGAAGACCTGGAGTGGGATGAATTTGATTCGATCAGTATGCATATACTTGCGCTAAATAGTGATGCAGAACCTATTGGTACAGCGAGATTATTGCCTGATGGCTATATCGGACGTATGGCAGTATTAAAAGAATGGCGCGGGAAGCGAGTTGGTAGCGCCATAATGGAAAGAATATTGCAAGAAATGATCAGGCAAGGTATGCACAAAGCAAAGCTAAATGCGCAAGTAACTGCCAGAAATTTCTACAGGAAATTTGGATTCCAAGCATCAGGAAAAGAATTTATGGAAGCCGGCATTCCACATATTAAAATGATTCTTGAGCTATAATAAATTGCAGTAATTCAGACGGCCTGTTGAAAAACCCCTGATACTACGTTGAGTTGATAATAAAATAGGAGCTTCACCTTCGACCATTGGAAAGTCCAATGCAAGGTAAACAAACGTGTCAGCAGGAATTATCCTCGACGATTGATCTGGAGAGCATTATTCCCAAAGATCATTAAGACTGAGGTGTGCCGTCAAGAATAGAATCGATAGGTTTAAGCAGCTATTAAATTTGCATAGTGTTGTTGCGAAAATTGTACTGGTGATAAATAACCCAATCTTTTTTGCTTGCGCTGTCGGTTATAGAATATTTCTATATATTCGGTAATTTCCTGAATGGCTTGTTGCCGTGTTTTGAATCTCTGATGATGTACCAATTCGGTTTTAAGTATCCCCAAAAACTTTCCATTGACGCATTATCATAGCAATCCCCCTTGCGACTCATGGAAGCGATCATGCCAAATTGCTGCAATAAATTCTGGTAATTGTGCACACAGTATTGGCTACCTTGGTTTGAATGAGCAAGGAGCCCCTTATCTTATCTGGATGTTTATTTGCAGTGGTACGAAACAAAGCTTGTATTTAGAAAGAGATCTCTTTTGGTAGAAAGTGAAGTTTTTTTCCTTTTTTTAGGGGAGTTTTCCCCCCTTATGTAACATTTGGACGGATTGCTCCCCTTAATGGTTGATCTACGAAGATTTTGTTGGCTGCTTTTTTCAGATTCATGCAGATACTTTTCAGTATGACTTGGGCGTTGACTTTTACCGTACCGAAGTAGCTGGCACGTCTCATTCTGAATAAGCGTTTGATTGTGCCGAAACACTGTTCGACAATGTAGCGTTTTTTGCTGATCAATTGATTCGCCAGCTTCTGGCCAGCCGATCAGTATAGGGCAGGGCAGAACCCATCCAGTTTCGATAAACAGTTTGTACGTGACTGGCTAGAAAAACAGGCTTGGAACAAAAAGGCTCCGGCGCCTGAATTGCCGGAAGATATTTTGCGAGTGACGGTAGAAAAATACCAAGAAGCATTGAGGTTGTTGGCATGATAAGCTTCTACGCGAACGAAAATGACTATCAAGATCGTCAATAAAGCGAGGATACGACCAATGACAGTTGGTATCAGCATGGGTAAGAATAATATTCTTATTATGGACCCCGATGGGATATGCTGATTATCAACCGTCACATAAGTCAGTACTGCTTCGGTAACCTTGATACACACCTCATTACCACCCTCGCGCGCACCACGTTGTGCATACACTTCGACACTCACGGTAATCGAGGTACGCCCTATTTTTAGGATGTCCGCGTAGAAACTGACGAGATCACCAACAAAAACCGGTTGCTTGAATACGAAGGAATTGACCGCAACAGTCACTACCCAACCAAAAGCTCGGCGAATTGCAGGTATAGTACCTGCCGTATCTACCTGGGACATAATCCGACCACCGAAAATATCACCCGCATGGTTGTGGTATCCGATGGCATTGGCACAGTACGCAAAACAGGTTGCTTATTGGGTAAGCATACATACAACAATGAATGATCAGATGGGGTAGTCATAATAATAAATTGTCAATCAATTGCATTCCTAAAGCGCTCTAAATATGGGCAATTTAAATTAATAACCACCCCACTACGGTCCACCAAATTTAAAATTTTTATCTGATTCGTAATATATTTGACATCACGTTACTGAATATTTTCAACTTCATTTCATTAGTTATGCAACCATTACACAAAATTCAAACTTATTTAAATAGGTTTGCGACCAGATAATTTCCTGTTCCATTGGCCTCATCTCTATGCAACCAAGCAGCTATCGCTTTGCCGGTTGAACTAACAGCTAAACGCGGCAAGGTCAAGGATCCAGTTATTGGTTCAAGTGAGCTGGCATTCCAGTTACTGCCCCCTGACTGCTTAATGCTTGACCAATTATTTTGGAAGGATTGATCACGGGCGACTTGCCTCCAAACCAAAATCACTCTATTACTGGAGTCTATGCCCGCCTCAACACCTTGATCTACAACTTCAGAATCATTATTGCCCTCGACAATAGTCGGTCCTCCCCATTGGCCGTTCTCAAAATAATTTGCAAATGCACTAACCAGCCCAGAAGAATCCAACTGACTCCATGATGCGATCGCGTTGCCGCTTGTATTCATTGCAACGCTAACAGGCGATCTGACTTGCTCTACACGACCTTGATCAAGAATTGTGCCGGTAACATCCCATCCAGTATTGGGTTTATAGTGCCAAGCTAATACTTGATATAGTTCAGCTGAATTGGTTCTCCCCGGAGCAACAACAACAGCATTGCCATTGTCGCTAATGGCAATCTCGGGTGTAATACCCGGACCAAGATCAGTAGGTACCGAATCCCATGTATTACTACTTGACTGATAATGGCGTACTTTGAAGCTTGAAGTACTGACTGACCATATAGCAATAGCATTACCGCTATTGTTTATAGCTACCTTAGGATTAAAACTGAGATCAAGTTCTCCGGGAGTATCAGGAAGATCTATTGACTTTGCCGTTTCCCAACCCTGCCCTGGAGTGTAACGATTGGCGTAGATATAAGACTGAACACCGATACGCTGCGACCAGACTGCAACAGCATTACCGGAACTATCCATGGCAACACTGGATTGTGGAAATCCTCCGTTGACTGCAGAATTTTCATTTTCTAGTAATACAGCAGTTCCCCAGCCAGAACCTACTCGATAATGTGCAGCTGAAGCGTTAAATTCGATTCCAAGCTGCTGCATCCATACGACCACAGCATTGCCATTGCCATCCATAGCCACTTTGGGTTCATAAGCACTTTGGGCACCGTTGTCAAGCAACGTAGGCGTACCCCAAGCATCTGTAGCTGCACTATAATGAATAGCCCAAACGCTATCAATACCGATACCAGGATCATTTTCAAGCCAAACAGCCACAGCATCGCCATTGGCGCTAATTGCAACTTCCAGTTTATCGAAGAATTGTGATGCCTGTCGATATACCGGCTTGGCTCCTTGCCAGTCACCCGTTGGAATTTTATTGATCAGATTAGACAAAGAATCGATCAATATAGGAGTATTTCCCCATGGACCTCCCACGACATACGTGCCATTATCATTTTTGTTGACGCCCGCATAAACACCTGTCTCCGGATAATGTCGGAATAACCAGGGTTCAATATTCGTCTGTGTGAGGGGATGGCCAGGAAAAAATTGAGAGTATGTGTTTTCTGCCCAGTTCAGTAATCTTTCCGTATCACTGGTTACGTCAGCAAACACAAAATTGCTGTTGCAAGTTAGAAAAAAACCATACATCCATGCACTCGTAGTTCTACTAATTTTTACCATGCTCCCCCTCCTAAAAAGTTTAGAACGAACAAGCATTATTCCACTGAAATCACCAGGTAGCAAACATTCTCTTTTTCTATACGAGGCTGCCTAAAATGAGGAAAAGAATAGTTCCGATCAGAGCACAAATCCCAATATGCTAAACTAACTGCACATTAACTCTATGATTACTAATAGAGTTAATGTGCACACAAGTGAAAAAATAATAGTATTTATCAAAAAAGTTCATATTGCTCGGGTGATTTTTTGTTCAGTTGTTTGTTTTTTCCACCTGCATGCAGTAAGTATCAATCTGACTCTGACTGCTACAGAAACGCATATAAACAGAAAACTGCGACATCTCAAACCCCATATCCAGTAAGGTGTTACGAAAATCTATAGCAGCTTTGCATTCAGTTTTCTCAACGACTGGCAAATCAAACATGACGATGATCCACATTAAGTATGCCGACAAGGGATCCAGAAGCCAATGCCAATCGACAGTTTTTAAGAAAGCAAAAGATCAAGAGCGCAATCATGCATCGCGTGTACAAGAACAAACCGCTTTCGTCACGCCAGAAGCTGGCGAATCAATTGATCAGCAAAAAACGTTATATTGTCGAACAATGTTTCGGCACTACCCAAACGCTTATTCAAAATGGGACGCGTCAGCTACTTCGGTACGGTAAAAGTCAACGCCCAAGTCATACTGAAAAGTATCTGCATGAATCTGAAAAAAGTAGCCAACAAAATCTTCGTAGATCAATCATTAAGGAAACTCTGATTAAGTCCCAAGAACTTGTAAAATACGAGGTAGATCGTAACCACTGCAAGGGAGCGCATTGATGAAGCAATTAGGCTTATCGATTCCATTATTTATCAAGAAACCGAAAGTAACTCGCCGACAAAAGTTTCTCGAAGAAATGGAGCAAGTAATTCCTTGGTCAGAGTGGAGGAATCGGATCGCGCCGCACTATCCGGTAGCAGGTTTGGGACGTAAGCCATTTGCGTTGGAAGCGATGCTGCGGATTCATATGATGCAACAATGGTTTGGTTATTCAGATCCGGGGATGGAAGAAGCGTTACATGATGTGCCGATGTTGCGTGGATTTGCAGGATTGGATGCGGGAGAAGATGTCATGCCTGATGAAACGACGATTCTCAAGTTTCGCCACCTGCTGGAGAAGCATTACTTGGCACAAAGCCTGTTTGCTGAAACGACTGCGCAGTTAGCGCAACAGGGATTATTGCTGCGTCAGAGCACGATAGTTGACGCCACGCTGATAGCGGCTGCACCATCGACCAAGAACCGGCAACGCAAACGTGATGGCGAGATGAGTTCGACTAAGAAAGGCAGCAACTATTACTTTGGATTAAAAGCACACATAGGCGTAGATGCCGATTCCGGCCTGGTGCATAGCCTGGAAATTACCACGGCCAAAGTGGCCGATGGCAACATGATTGATGCACTGGTACATGGCGAAGAGGCGGTTGTATTGGGTGATCGGGCTTATACTCGTAATGATCGCAATCTGGAAGCACAACGGCAACCGGAAGAGCCGGTCTGGGGTATGCCATTCAAACGCAAGCGCGGTGAGGAATTGCCAGCAGAACACGCCGTGCTCAATCGCATGCTGGCTTCACTCCGCGCAAAGGTTGAACATCCGTTTCGTATTGTCAAAAGACAATTTGGTTATACCAAAGTCCGTTACCGAGGATTGTTCAAGAATGCACGACAGCTCTACTTGTTGTTTGCCTTGGCTAATCTCTACCATGTCCGTAAGGTGTGGATGCCAACCACGGGATAATTCCGTCCAATACCCCTGAAAACCAGCATCAGGGGGCTGAATAGTATGCAATCTGCTAAGAATTACAGCTATTAATCGCACAATAATGCCTATATTAGCTACTCTACTGATAGCTTTGTCGACAAAACTGGAATAAATAACTTAATCAGAGCTTCCTTAAAGGGAGCAATCCGTCCAAATGTTGCATAGGGGGAATTTCCCTAAAAAAAGGAGAAAAACTTCACTTTCTACCAAAATGACGTGCAATCAGCGTCATTTGGAAATTTTTCTCTGTCACTACAGCTAAATTCTCGCGGTTGTGCAGAGGTCTTTTATCATCTGTCATTGCGGTGTTTCCTTTTTTATCGGTTGATCTGCCGAAATCTCTATCAACAGGTTACACCGCTTTCTTCTCCTACCATACACCAGAAATAAGCATAGCTCCCGTCTGAATTACTACACATAAATAACTCTATTTTCTTTCAGTTTTTCCCCATTCATTTGCTAAAGTATCTGTAGCTTGTTTCCATCGCTGAATAGCTTGCTCCATTGAGATTTTTGCTTGTTCAGCTTTCTTTTTGGCAACTTCTGATTCTTGCTCGGCTGTAGCTAATTTTTGTTTGACAGAGGCGAGTTTTTTTTCTGCGAACGTAGCGTCCTTGGCCAAATTCTCTGCTAGCTGCTTGGCTTGGATCATTTGCTCATAGGTGGTACTCGCATTTTGTTGAAGATTCTGAATATTTTCTGCGCTAGCAAGTGGCAGATATAATGTACTTAGAAAAACAACAAAGTGAATACCGGTCAGATATTTAATACTATTGAATGTTTTGAGAACGAAGATAGTCTTCATAGTTGCCTTTGAAATCATTAATGCCATGTGGATTTATTTCAAGAATACGTGTAGCAAGGGAAGATACAAACTCGCGATCATGCGAAACAAAAATCAAGGTGCCCGTATATTTCTCCAACGCACTATTGAGGGATTCAATAGATTCCATATCTAGATGATTAGTTGGTTCGTCCATGAATAGGATATTAGGTTTTTGTAAAATGAGTTTACCAAAAAGCATGCGTCCTTGTTCACCGCCAGAAAGAACCTGAACAGATTTTTTAACTTCATCGCCTGAAAATAGCAATCGACCAAGTGTACCTCGTATGACTTGATCATCATCGCTTCCTTGACGCCATTGATCCATCCATTCAGTTAATGATATATCATTTTCAAAGCTAACTGCATGATCTTGTGGATAATAGCCATCAAGAGCTTTCTCAGCCCACTTTATTTCACCCGAATCAGGAGTCAGGTCTTTTGCTAAGCAGCGTAATAAAGTCGTTTTTCCAATCCCATTAGGACCAATAATAGCTATTTTCTCGCCTGCTTCAATATCAATACTAAAATTCTCAAATAGAGATTTGTTAAGGACTGAGAAAGTTTTGCTGATACATTTAATGCTTAAAGCCAAGCGGTGTAATTTATTTTTTTCATCAATATCAAAACGAATAAAAGGGTATTGTCGGCTAGATGGTTTTATGTCTTCCAATTTTATCTTTTCGATTTGACGAGCTCGACTTGTTGCTTGCCTAGCTTTGGAGGCATTTGCAGAAAAACGGCTGACAAAAGATTGTAAATCTGCAATTTGTGCTTTCTTTTTGGCATTGTTTGCTAGCATGCGTTCGCGTACGTGAGTGGAAGCAGTCATATATTCATCATAGTTTCCTGGATATATGCGCAATTCACCATAATCTAAATCGGCCATGTGTGTACAAACACTATTTAAGAAATGACGATCATGAGAAATGATAATAACTGTATTTTTATTAGAATTAATAATTTCTTCAAGCCATCTAATAGTATTAATATCTAAATTATTTGTTGGTTCATCAAGTAATAAAATATCTGGAT
>JAGOKN010000012.1 GCA_017994575.1 Nitrosomonas sp. | reverse complement strand
CAAGGTTAGCCATATTCACCTGGATCGAGTCATGGTACAACCCAACTCGCAGGCATTCCGGGCTGGGATACTTATCACCAAACAATTTTGAGAGAAAACTGAATGAGAAAAATAAAATCGCGATAAACTGCAATCCGCTTTCACAGGTCGAGACTCACTCGACTCCATGAAAGAATGTCCGTCAAATTGGGACAACTCCAACTCCAGAGTGCATCAGATCAAAATTCGCTGGAAACGGCAGATTTGGCGGAAGCGGTTGCTGCAATGGCAACTTGTAGCGGTGGACTTCGGAGCGTAGCGAGGAGCACGCCCCGGTAGGACCGCCACAGTCAGAGAGATATTTCCATAACAAGATTCACAGCAGCACCTCCGAGCTCGTCCAACAAACGGTTTAGATCGTGGCTCGCTTCGCGATCACGATCTAACCTTACTCATTGTGCATGCACATCAAAAATGTACGTATTATCCTAATAACAGAAGAAACCACTAGAATAAGCACCTTATAAATCACGAGTAAATTGACCTATGAGCTTTTCGATTCCAACATGGCGACAACCGCATTCACAAACCAACAAAACCAGCCTAAGCAGCGCTGCGGATAAGTCGGGACTTCCTCCTGGCACCTTGATACACATTGGAGAAAAGCACGAATCGGAATGTAAAATTACAGTGACTCAATACAATGCAGATACTCTGGTTAAGCATGAAATTACTTCGATTTCGGAATTGAAGCAATTGCAAAATAATGAGCTGATTACCTGGGTTAACGTGGATGGGTTAAGCGATGTACATATCGTGGAAGGAATCGGTCAGGAATTAAATATTCACCCGCTGGTACTGGAAGATATTTTAAGTACCCATCAGCGTCCTAAATTGGAGGAATATGAGGATTTTCTTTATCTGGTCATCAAAGGCATCAGCATCAATGAGGAACAAGATTTTAGTTTGCAATATGAGCAAATTAGTATCCTGTTATTAGCCCATCATGTCATTACTTTTAAGGAGAAGACTGATGATACATTTGATCCTATCTATAGCCACTTGCAGAACCACAATGGCCGATTGAGACAGCTGGGCAGCGATTACCTGGCCTATGTCATTCTCGATACGATTGTCGATGAATATTTCATTGTAGAAGACAGTCTGGATGAGATCATTGATCCATTGGAAGACAATATATTATTCAACTCAAACAAAGAAATGCTACAAACTGTTCAGCAAATACGACGTGGTTTGATTTCTATGAAACGCAATATTTCCCCTTTGCGCGAGTTATTGGCAACTATTCAGCGTGCGGATACACCTTTATTAAAGGAAAAAACACTGCGCTACTATGGAGATGTTTATGATCATGTGCTACGCGTTACGGATGCACTGGAGTCATATCGAGAGAGAATTTCTGCTATGCATGATATCTATCTCTCCAGCATTAGCAACAAAATGAACGAAACGATGAAGATTCTGACTATTTTTGCATCCATTTTTATTCCATTGACTTTTATTGCTGGTATTTACGGAATGAATTTTGAATATATGCCAGAACTTAAATGGCGTTGGGCATATCCAACGCTATGGGTGATTTTTATTTCAATTGGTGTAGGTTTGTTGGTTTTCTTTAAGAAAAAGAAGTGGATGTAGAGGCCTATTGATATCTAGATATATAATGTGCTGACATATTCGGGATCTATGCCAATAATGCAATATCTTCTAATAATTTCTAGAAGATATTGCATTCAGACATACTTGACTGATCGAGATAGTCAGTTTGATTAGATGCTTTGTTATTATGTAGCGAAGACCAGGCATGCCAGACTTCACGGGCTTCTTCTACATTATTGAATGTCCAGAGTACTACGCCATCTTCGGTCATCAGAGTTGCCATTTTATTCGGCCATTCTTTTATCAAGCAATACATTGATTTCTCCTTATAAGAATTTACATGAGAAATCTTAACGGCTTAATGTGAAGAATTTATGACAGAAACCTAGGGAAGCGCTGATTAATTCAACGAACGTGATGAAGAGCGAGGTGCACGGAACGCAACAACCGAGACATATCAATCTGACAGGCGAGGGAGTGAGTACCGCGCAACGAAGCAATTCGCTCGTGCAGTCAATTAATCAGCGCTTCCCTAAGTTTGTATCTATTCTTCGTATTGATAAAAGAGACCTCTGCATAACCGGCTTTATCGAATGCGTGAGCTCTGTAAACATTTGATTTAATTATGATGAAAATGAACAGAAAAGCTCAAAAACACAGTTATGCAGAGATCTCTAAAAAAAGGTCTGCCTTCGATATTGTTCAGATGATCAAATTCTTTTATTTCGAAGACGCGCCGATGCCAGTGCGATAACCATCATGTAAGTAATGTACAGTACATTGATCAGTGTGCTCCAGCTAAGATATAGCGAGTTGAACTCCGAAAGTTTTGTAAATTTATACAGTCAATTATTCAAAGGGATAGGCACTTCGTTATAGATAACATTGATGGTTCGGCGCTCTATTGAACTCATCAGGATTTCGTCGTTATCGTCCAGAATACGGCATGTGCGCGCAGTTCGATTGATTCTGAACAAAGGGGACGTGTCGCTGAGATCTTCAGTGCCATAAAGCTGCATGATTGAATCGGAAGAGATGCATAAGGCTCTGGAAGCCGCCATTTTGGCGACACTGGTCGCAATCGTATTCGGATTTTGTGCATCAATGGTCTTTGCCGCGATGCGAATTAATTCACGTGCACTGAGGATTTCCTGATAAGCATTGAGGATATGGCGATGTATTCGTTGTTTACTCGTCAATCGATTTGCTGCATCACTTAATAAGTTTGTCTGAGCTACCATTAAATCCAGGCATCTTTGAGCGAGCCCAATCCAATTCATCGCACGTAATAAGTGATCCAAATTGAGCCGGTTTTTGACTAATTGGGTACCGCTACCGCAAGTTCCGAGTAAATTTTGTTCGGGCACTTGCACTTCATTCAGAGAAATTTCTCCTTGACTGGAAGAATGTCTTGTTACCGTTAGTTGACGCTCAATCTTGAGTCCTGGAGCGTTGGTTGGAACAATAATCATCGATAGCGCTTTATCAATGGGTACGCTTTCTCCAGCTGTGCGCACCAGAATCGTCATAAAAGTCGCTCGGTCCGTGTTGGAAACAAACCATTTTTTTCCATTGATGTGCCATTTTCCATTGGAAAGGCGTGCCGATGCTTTGATGAAGTTTGGAATCGATCCGTTCTGACCAGGTTCCGTCATGCCATAACTTGGAATGGCATGCCCATTGATCATCGGTTGGAGAAACTGCCGGTAGATTTGATCATTACCATACGTTACTAGCATATGGGCATCCAGTGTCATGTGACTGCCAAAGATGGCTTGAGCAAATTCTGTGCGTCCTTCTTGTTCAGCAATGACCAAATAATCTTCGAGCGAGGCTATTTTTCCACCCTGTGAGAGCGGATAATACAAACCATATAACCCAACTAAACGCGCCTTCTTCGCTAGATCGGATTGTAAGCGCAGTGATAAATCACCTTCCTGGGCTAGTAGCGATTCGTTCGGGATAATCAGTTGATCGACGAATGTATTCACCTGAATTGCAAGCGATCGTGCTATTTCTGGAGGACTAAGTTTTCTATTAAATGGGTGCATGAATGAATCCTTTAAAAGTGCGCAACTGAACAAGAGAATTGCCATTGCAATCTATGAATTTCTAGTTCGGTTGTTAATTTCTGCTTATTCATTTTTCAATTTTTTTCAATGTCTTAGGGCCTGCCATGACAAAATCATCGAATGGTTGATTCATGGTTATTGTTGTTATGTGCGAATCAAAAATTGAATGAGCCTAACCTTCAGTCACAGCAGGTAAAATGGTTAGTTGATCGTTATCCGGTTAGCTTGTTGGGAGCCTAAGGCATAAGTATTAAGCGACCATTTGTAACTCCAACTCAGGTTGATATTGATGGACTATGCGCACTCTTTCCTCAATTACCAGCTGATCGACAATGCGAAAGCTACGGATCTCCTCAGGATAAACATGTGTGGTTGGAATAATCACGTAATGCGATTGCGGTTCAGTGGCAAATTCAACATCAGTGCGACTCGGATAGGCTTGACTATTCGTATGTGAGTGATAAATGACGATGGGTTCCTCCCTGCGCGCATCCATTTCTTTCCAAACTTGCATTTGTTGTTGCGGATCAAACATGAAAAATGTTTCCGACTGCGCCACATTTTTCATCGGAATAAGGCGCAGAGGAAGATTGGAGCCCATAGGGCCAGCAATGATTCCACAGGTTTCAACAGGGTGATCGTTCAGTGCTTGAGTGATCAATGCATCGATTAGTCTAGTATGTATTGTCAGCATAATTCCTGATCTCCTAATGATTAAAAGATTACTAATTGGCAAATGAAACTCATCTTATTAACTTTGTAAAAACAGGATGATGAATAATTGATATGCCTCAATTGATAATATATTTTTTGCCAGAAACGCTCTGAAAACCTTAGATTTTCTAAAAACGCTTCATGCAAAAAATATATTTTTGCGCAATGAAAATCAGTTATTTATAGTTAAATTTAAATGAAACTGACAGTGATGGGAATGTGACAAATTGACGCATGGTAATTCTGCGTGGCTTGAGCATGTCAATTAAAGAGCAAAATCATCAATATGGTGATGCAGACCTAATAGATTGTAAAAAATAAGCTATTTTTACTATGTGGTTTTATTTAGATGGCAGTTTTAACTATCCGATTAATGGGCTTTTCTTTTTTATTTTTTGCATACCAGGTTCTATGTAATACTAATTGCTTACTGATACGTTGTATCGATTGAATCACAGTTTTTTGTATGAACTTATTGTTAAGCTTTTCAATTCTTTGAAGGAATCGTTATGAGAAAAATCAATTATATTCAATCAGGCATTTTGTTGGTTACGTTATCGTTGGCAGGCTGTGCAGCCAATAATGCGGGTAATAATCCTTTAGCTACAGCCGATAGCAGCTTGGCAGCGGTGGGCGGAGCTGCGCAAAGTGGACAGCAAATTCTGAATTCTGGTGTAGCTATTGCAAATCCTGCGGCTACTCAGCAAATTGGCTTGGTCGATATTTTGGTGCGTCAACTGGGTGTGTCTCCTCAGCAGGCAATGGGCGGTGCTGGCGCTATTTTTCAGGTGGCGCAAGGAAATATGAATCCGCAAGCATTTAACTCATTATCACAATCCGTTCCCGGAATGAGCACGATGCTGGGTGCCGCTCCCGCTATGCCAGCAGCTGGCGGTCTGACTTCCTTGATGGGAAATTCAGGTAGTTCGCTTGGTAGTGTGGCCGCACTGACCGGTTCATTTCAGCAATTAAATCTCTCTCCTAACATGGTGAGTCAATTCATTCCGGTTGTCACTAATTACGTTAGACAAACCGGTGGCCAGGCAACTGCTGATCTTTTGCAATCCGCATTGGGCATGCGCTGAGCCTGATTAATGGCTAGCTGAGTAAAGAATAAGGCACAAGCAATGATTGTTTTTTGTTTGTGCCTATGATCATCTTGAATTTGATATTCAAATAGTTCAATTTAAAAGAAAATCTGTCTAAAGATAATAAGTAATATTCTCAAGAATAGTTCCACTGCTCGTTGATTGCGTCATGTAATTTTCACTCTCTGCCTGGTTTTTCCTACATTGTAATTTCTTCTCAGCATCTAGCGTTTTGATTAAGATAATCTTTTTTTACGCGATTGATATTTTTCTCGCACACTGTTTTCTCATTCAATTTGTGAAAATTGGTTTGTAGGAAATACTAAATCATATAGATCAGTAACTTACACTGGAAATAATCATTGACATATAAAATCATTATAGAATTTCATGGATCAACCGTTTAATAATGGTATTAATTCAAACATGAATCATAATCGTGCAATAAAAACACTGTCAGAAGAGTCTTTAACTATCATGATAATTAAGCCGATTAACGTACAGCAACAACATGCTTTTTCTTTAATCGAACTTATGGTAGCCATTGCCATTGTTGGAGTTTCTGCAGTCATCGCTGTACCTGCTTACAGTGATTATATGGAACGTGTTAGAACAGCGCAGGCGATAATGGATATCAATCAGATCGCCATGCGCATTGAAAGTTACAATCCTCCTGTTGGTAGCGCGAATTTGTATCCGGCATCGCTTGCAGATATTGGCAGGGACAATATGCGTGATCCGTGGGGAAATCCTTATCGATATTTGAATCTTACAGATGGCAATGTGCTCGCTGCTCAAGGACAAGCGCGCAAGGATCATAGCTTGGTGCCGATCAATTCAGATTATGATTTGTATAGCACGGGTAAAGATGGCAATAGTCAGCCTCCCTTAACCTCGAATGCAAGTCGCGATGATATTGTGCGGGCCAACAATGGTCGTTTTGTTGGTTTGGCATCGAAATATTGATTGAATATGAAGTTAGAAACGAAAGTTTTTCGTAGCAAAGTCGCCCGCAGGATGTTGATGTTTTTTGTGCTATCAACCTGCATTCCGGTTTTCTTCCTGGCGCTGCTTTCATATTCGGAATCCAATGAGATGCTTCTTAAAAAAGCACGCCATCAATTGGATGCGACCAGCGATAACTATAATAAGACGATCTATGATCGTTTGTTATTTGTGGATCAACTGCTCGATGATGCGGTATCACGGCTGGTCAGTAAGAATGACCTTCAACAACTGGATAATCAAATAGGTCAAAGAATACGTCATCTGACGCTTTACCAATCGAACCAGGGAGCAGTTCCTGTTTATGGTCGAACCTTTGAAATTGGTGATCTCAGTCCTGCAGAATTCAGACATTTGTCATTAAAACGCAGTTTGTTAAAGACGCAGGTTCAGGAAACAGGAACCAAGATTCTGATCCTGCGCGCACTGGATGCCAATGCGCTGGAAAAAGGCCTGCTAATTGCTGAAATCATGCCGGAATATCTGTGGGGAGATCCCAGCACGTTTTCTCTTGATTTAGAACACTGTATCTTAAACGAAAATCATGTGGCGCTATTTTGCTCGCATCAGCCGCAAGATGATGCGATGCAGCAATCCTTGCATCAACACGCTCGGCAAATTAAGGGTGAATTGAACTGGCAAAGCAATGACATCGCTTATATTGCCAATTATCACGAAATCTTTTTGCAACCTCAATTCCTCACTTCTCGTTGGCTGGTGGTTGCCATGCAGTCCGAAGCTGAAGCACTGGGTAATCTGTCCAATTTCAATATCATTTTTTGGGGTAGCGCGATTTTGTCGGTGCTTCTGATCATGTTATTCAGCATGATACAGATCCGGCGTGTTCTGGTGCCTTTGGAGAAACTGATCGATGGTACACGTCGACTCGGCAAACATGATTTCACTACTCAGGTAGATGTCATCAGCGCCGATGAATTTGGCGAATTGGCGATTTCCTTCAATGAAATGATGGCTAAATTAGGCGATCAGTTTGAAACACTGATCGCACTCTCACGTATCGACCAGGAAATATTATCTGGATTAGATATCAATAAAATCACCCAGAATGCATTAATTCATATGCATAAAATGATCGAGGCCGAGCTTGTCAGCATTGTCGTGCTTGATCATGATGCACCAGAAAAGGCATCAATCCATATACTGGACATCAAAGGGCAGCAGCTTCTGGTTCAGGATTATGAGGTTTCTCAGCGCATTCAGGCATTATTGGGAAAAAATTCCACAGGAATTTGGATAGACGATCCACTGACGCTTCAATGGGTTCAAGCTGAGCAGACTGAATTATCACCACCGCACTTAACACTTTTATACCTGCTGCCACTCAACTGGAAAGATCAAATGGTGGGGTATATCTCTCTGGGTTTCAGACACTCAATCCTTTGGAGTTCAGAAAACACACAACGCATTCAAGATTACGCTGACAGGATAGCCGTCGCGCTATTTACTAAAAATCGTGAAGAATTACTGTTGCGACAAGCACGCATCGATACGCTGACCGAATTGCCCAATCGCTTTCTTTTTATGGAACAGTTGCATAAGGAAATTGCCCAGAATCAGCGCAATGAGCGTAAATTAGCCGTGCTGTATATCGATCTGGATCGATTCAAACTAGTCAATGACAGTTATGGCCATTCCATGGGCGATGAATTATTACGCGAAGCAGGGCAGCGCTTACAGGCCTGTGTTTATGCAGGAGATACTGTGGCGCGATTGGGAGGAGATGAGTTCGCAGTCATCATTAGTGAGCTGGAATCTGAAAATGATGCCAAATTGGTTGCTGAGAAAATCATTGATGCATTATCCAAGCCTTTTATCATCCAGAGCGACAAAAATATCATCGCGGCCAGTATCGGCATCGCCATATACCCGCACGATGGCACTAATATTTCTGATCTAATGAGAAATTCGGATATCGCCATGTATCGCGCCAAGGAGAAGGGCGGTAATCAGTGTATTTTCTTTGAAGAAAGTATGAATGCTGAAATCAGCAAGCGAGCAAACCTCGAACGGGGATTGCGCGAAGCTATTACCGAACAACAATTTGTTCTGCATTACCAACCGCAAGTTGATCCCAAATCCGGCATGGTGCGTGGCGTTGAAACCCTGGTGCGCTGGAATCATCCTGAACTGGGTTGTATTTCACCGGGTACTTTTATACCCATTGCGGAAGATACTGGATTGATTATCGACATTGGGCGCATTGTCCTGCATGAGGCATGCGCCCAATACCGTCAGTGGACTGATCAGGGCATTAATCTGGAGTACGTTGCGGTCAATGTTTCCGCCAAACAATTTCGTCAGCCTGATTTTTTTCAGATGGTGGAAAACGTGCTGAAAATTAATAATTTACATCCTCATTGTTTAGAGCTCGAAATTACTGAGAGTGTGCTGATGGATGATATGGATGTGGTGATGGTAATGCTCAAGAAACTAAAGAATCTGGGCATTCAATTATCCATCGATGATTTTGGTACTGGTTATTCTTCCATGTCGTATCTGGAACAATTACCGTTTGACACGATAAAGATCGATATATCCTTTGTGCGCAAAATCCAGAGCAATGGCGAGGGCGGTACTATTGCTGCGACAATTGCTGCCATGGCACATTCCTTGAATAAGAGAATTGTAGCTGAAGGGGTCGAAGTGCAATCGCAATTGGATTTTCTGACAAAATGTGATTGCGAACTGATCCAAGGTTATTTTTTCAGCCACCCATTACCTGCTGATGAACTTGCCGTGTATGTGAAAAGTAATCATGCTGCAGCGTACTGCGCTATCCCGATCGACTCCTATCTGCTGAAGCAATCCAGTGCAAGTTGATGAGTTGACTTAAAAAATCTATAGCGTCATCACTAGCTTGCCAGTAGGATGGTTTTGTTCAAGATAATGCTGTGCCTCGGCGGCATTGGACAGGTCAAAAGTTTGCGCGATTTCCACAGTCAAACGACCCTGCTCAAAGAGTGCCGCGCATTGCCGCAATATGTCAGCTTGATGGCATTTTGCATCGTCCAACTCCATCAATACCGGCGATAGCATCAATTCAAAGCTGAAACGCACATTGCGTTTACGTGCTTCGCCCCAGTCAGTATCTTTGGTAGGTTGTAAAATCGTCACGACATCACCATAAGGCTTGACGCAACTGAAGCAGCTTTGCAGAACATTCGCACCAACTGTATCGAACGCAATATCCACCCCCTTGTCGTCTGTATATTGCAATACTTCCGCAATCACGTCCTGTGTTGGGTAATGGATGATTTGGTCAGCTCCCAGCCGTTTTACAAAACCGGCTTTTTCCGCATTACTCACCGTTGTGATTACTCTGGCACCGGCCAGTTTTGCTAATTGAATGGCGACATGTCCGACGCCGCCCGCGCCGGCGTGAATCAATACTGTTTGACCGCCAGTAATACGCGCACGGTCATGTAAAGCCTCCCAAGCAGTAATCAGCACCAATGGGGCTGCGGCAGCTTGTTCAAAAGATAAGGAATGTGGTTTTAACGCCAGCAAACTGGCATCTACCATGACATATTCTGCATAAGTGCCTTGGCGCTGATTAAATCCAGGTTGTGAAAAATAAACCGCGTCTCCGGGTTTGAAGTTTTTTACCTGATTGCCAACAGCTTGCACAATACCAGCTCCGTCACAGCCCGGTATGACCGAAAAAGAGACAGGAAATCGCTCGGGGGCTGCTCTAATTTTGGTGTCAATCGGATTGATGCCGATAGCTTTGACACGCACTAGGACCTGTGTGCTGCGGCACTTATCGGGTGCTTCCATATCACCATATTGCAACACATCAATCGCTCCACCGGCTTCAAAATAGACTGCTTTCATGATTGGTTTTAAATATGATCGTTAAAAAATTGATCCAATGTTACTGTAATTATCACTGAGTTTGTTTGTCCAATTTTCGGAACACATACTTCATTAAATTCTATGCCATCAGCTTTTCATCAATTAATGATTCATACGTATGCTATGCTCGGTTTCCCGATGTTTTACACATTGTGTTTATGTGATTGAGAAGGAAATTAACTGTTGTTACATTTTAAACTTGCTCACCGGAGTGCTGCCACTGGATCGAACTTTACCATGCATTGGTTTGATACCATGAAGCTGTTATTGGCTAGAATTGCTGCCGTGATAGTGCTTATTCAATTATTTGCCAGCAAGCGTTATCGATGCTGGATTCGTGGTTCATCGGTGCTGCCCATTATGCTAATAGCCGGTTGTGCCATGGGGCCTGATTATTTGCGACCGCAAATCGAAACCGCTGAGCGGTTCCGCATCAGCCACGCGGAAGGTCAGTCTATTGCTAATCTACGTTGGTGGGAATTGCTGCATGATGAAGAGCTGCAACGATTGATTAATCAAGCTTTGGTGGAAAATAAAGATCTCAAACAGGCGATCGCCAGCGTTGAAGAACTACAGGCTCGCCTGAATATAGTGCGCATGGATTTCCTTCCCCAAATCGACATTAGCGCCAATGCGCCTGCTTTTGGTACGCTGGGTGGTTTCTTACGACCTGGATTTGCCACCCCCTTTAACTATTATGGACAGACAACCTTGAATTGGGAGCTGGACATCTGGGGCAGGTTACGCCGCTCTAATGAAGCTGCTCGGGCGGATTTGTTGGCACGCGAGGAAAATCGCCGTGCGATCATTCTGACGCTCATCAGTGCAGTTGCGCAGTCATATTTTGATCTTTTGCAATATGACAAGCAATTGAATATCGCTCATCGCGCATTGGCATCCTGGGATGAATCTGTGACTATTTCCCGGGCGCAATTACAAGGAGGAGTCATTTCCCGTCTTGATTTGGATCAGTTTGAAGCGGAGCGAGCCAATGCAGCCACCCGGGTTGCTGAGCTTGAGCGCAAAAGAGTGCAGGAAGAAAATAGGCTCAGCGTATTGATCGGGAAGAATCCGGTTTCCATTTCACGCGGGAGGCAGTTAACCGATCAGCTAATTTTGACCGAAGTGCCGGCAGGACTGCCTTCCGAATTGTTACAGAGGCGTCCTGATATTCTTCAGGCTGAACAACAACTGGCTGCTGCGACTGCCCGGATTGGTGCCACCAAAGCGGCACGGTTTCCTAAGCTCACTCTGACGGGATTTCTGGGTGTAGCCAGTCCGGCTTTATCCAATCTGCTGACATCAGGTAGTGAATTCGGCGTAGGTGGACTCGGCTTGGCGGGGCCTTTGCTGAATGCAAAAAGTCTTGGGTTTGAACAACGCGCAGCAGAAGCGCAAGCAAGGCAGGCACAGGCGCAATACGAACAGACCATTCTGGTTGCCTTCAAGGAAGTGGAAGATGCGCTAATAGCTATCCGTACTGTTAATGATCAGTTGACAGCGCAGCAAAAACAAGTCGAGGCGCTGCATTCAGCACTGCGTGTCGCTAACCTGCGGTACCAGGGTGGGATTACCAGCTATGTCGATGTGCTGCTTGCCAAGCGCAATCTGTTTGATGTTGAATCTGCTCTGAGCGCAACGCAGCGTTTGCATCTGGTATCGGTTGTCCAACTCTACAAAGCTTTGGGAGGAGGGTGGGTGCCATGAGATTAACATTTCGCTATGATTTCTTTTTACACTGTTTGCGTCTTTTTAGGATGACCGAGAGTCGAATTATGCACCCAATTCCAATTATCCAATGGACTACCGCTTCTAACGATCGAATGGTCACCGTCATGACTACCAGTATTCTCGCCTTTTTGCTATTGTTGCTAGCGGGTTGTTCCGGTGAGCCACCGACCGCGCCGCTGCCACCGCCTCCTCAGGTCGAGGTGATCACGGTAACGACCCAAACCATTCAGGACGAGCCGGAATTCATTGGCCAAACAGAGGCTTTTCGTCCGGTAGAAATTCGCTCGCAGGTAAGTGGTATTATTAAGAAGATCTATTTTACGGAAGGGCGCAACATTAAAAAGGGCGATAAGTTATATCTGATTGATCCTGTGCCTTTTAAAGCGATCTATCAGAGCAATAAAGCGAAGGTAGCCCAGGCTCAGGCTCGGCTTGACCAGGCCAAGCAAGATTTGGCGCGCGTGCAACCGTTGTTGGAACAGCAAGCGGTCAGTAAAAAGAACGTGGATGATGCCGTGTCCGAGATGCTGGGAACAAAAGCAACTTTGGAAGCTGCGCAGAATGATTTGATCAAAGCCAAATTTGATCTCGATAACACATTAATCACTGCGCCTGTGAATGGTCGCATCGGTCGCAGCCATTTCTATGAAGGCCGATTAATTTCTGCGCAGACAAGCCTGTTGTCTACCATTGATCAATTGGATCCGATGTATGTCAACGTGAGCGTACCTGAAAGTTATCTGCTTCGCCGTCGCCGTGAGCTTGCCGATCAAAAAGTTCAGAGACCGGATATTTTTCAGTTACGGGGTGTGATGACTTTCTCGGATGGCAGCGTGTATCCGCAGGAGGGGGTATTGGATTTTGCCGATGTGGCTTTGCGACCTGAAACCGGTACGCTGCAAGGGCGTTTTGTATTTCCCAACCCTGAAGGAGGATTGTCGCCCGGGCAATCCTATTTCTATCCCGGACAATTCGTCAAGATTCGCATCAAAGGATATACCCGCACCGGTGCAATATTGATACCTCAGCGTGCGGTTCAACAAAGCCCCAGTGGTTCATTTGTGTTTGTCATTGATCAGGAAGAAAAGGCCGAGCTTCGCTCGATTCAAGCCAGTTCGTGGCGCGGAAAAGAATGGTTGATCGAGGAAGGACTCAATCCAGGCGAGCGTGTGGTGGTGGAAGGATTCTTCCGAGTTTTACCCGGTATTCAAGTCAACGCCGTTCCATATCAGAAAGAAAAAACTTCTGCGGTGAATGCTGCTGAGGGACCAGTTGCACGGAATACGCCATGAAATCCCATTTCTTTATTGATCGACCTATTTTTGCATCAGTCCTGTCCATCATCATCGTAGTGATCGGATTGGTGGCTTTACAGAAGCTGCCGGTGGCGCAGTTTCCGCAAATTACTCCGCCCATGATACAGATTGATGCTGATTATCCAGGGGCTAGCGCGGAAATAGTGGCGGAAGCGATTGCACGTCCCATCGAAGTACAGCTTCCGGGTATCGATAACTTGATGTACTACGAATCGACCAGCACGAACGACGGGCATATGACCATGAAGCTTACGTTCGAAATTGGCACTGATGTGGATATTGCGCAAGTTCAAACACAGAACCGGCAGCGGCTTGCAGAGCCACAGTTGCCTGATGAGGTGATTCGACAAGGTATTACGGTCAAGAAGACTTCGCCGGATTTGCTGGCTGTGGTTGCATTAAGCTCCACCGATCCCAAGCATGACACGGTCTTTCTTTCCAACTATGCGCTGCTACGAATTCTCGATAGCATCAAACGGCTTCCTGGCGTTGGTGATGCGATCATTTTTGGCGGGCAGAATTATTCCATGCGATTGATCCTTGATCCTGTGCGTATGGCGCAACTCAATCTGACGCCGACTGAAATTGCCACAGTGGTTCGCGAACAGAACCGGGATTTTCCATCCGGCAGAATCGGTCGGGAACCCACGCCGAACGGCACAGAGATGACTATTCCGGTGATTACTCGTGGTCGCATGAGCGAAGTCAAAGAATTTGAAGATATGATTGTGCGTGCCTATCCGGATGGCTCCATGGTGCGGTTGCGTGATGTTGCGCGGGTGGAATTGGGTGCTCAATCGTATGATCTGCAAGGGCGATGGAATGGAAAGCCGAATACGTTTCTGCTGACTTTTTTGGCACCGGGTGCAAATGCGCTGGATACGGTTCGGCGCGTGCGTGAAGAAATGGATCAATTGTCTAAAAGCTTTCCAGCTGGCGTATCTGCCGACATTCCTTACGACACCACCACATTCATTGATGTTTCCATCCGTGAAGTGGTCAAAACTCTCGGCGAAGCCACATTGCTGGTGATACTGGTTGTTTTCTTGTTTTTGCAGAGCTGGCGTGCAACGCTCATTCCGGCGATTGCTGTGCCTATTTCCCTGATAGGTACCTTGGCGGGTATGGAAGCGCTAGGGTTTTCGATTAATACATTAACTCTCTTTGGTATGGTGTTGGCTATCGGAATCGTAGTGGATGACGCGATTGTGGTGGTGGAAAATGTGGAACGGCACATGACTCAGGGAGGATTATCGCCCAGAGATGCCGCCAAGAAAGCGATGGACGAGGTAACCGGGCCAGTTATTGCCATTGTTCTAGTGTTGGCCGCCGTGTTTGTGCCGGTTGCCTTCTTGGGAGGAATTACTGGCGAATTGTATAAACAGTTTGCCATTACCATTGCACTGTCGGTAGCGATTTCCGGATTCGTGGCATTGACGCTCAGCCCTGCTCTCTGTGCGCTGGTGCTTAAGCCCGGGCATGGCACTCCGAAAGGATTTTGGAGAATGTTCAATCAATCGTTTGATTGGATGCAAGCACGTTATGTCGGAACAGTGGGTGTCATTATTAAACGTTCCTTCATGGCGATGGCTATTTTCTTGATATTGATAGTCACTATCCTGGGCTTATTCAGAACCATTCCGGGCAGTTTCCTGCCGGAAGAGGATCAAGGTTATTTTATTACCATCATTCAATTGCCTGATGGTGCTTCGATGACACGTACCATTGACGTATTGAATAAGGTGGAAAGTTATTTTCAATCGATTCCGGCTGTGCATTCAACCGATACGCTGGCTGGTCAGAATTTTGTGTTCGGCACGCGCGGGACGAATCAGGCGACCATGTTCATTCCATTGAATCATTGGGACACCCGTCCGAATGCCAATGAACAAGTTCAAGGTCTGATTGCGGCAGCGTTTCAAGAGTTCGCTAAAATCCCTGAAGCGTTGATTTTGGCCTTTAATGCGCCTTCGATCAGTGGACTAGGTTCTACCGGAGGATTTTCAGCACACTTGCAGGATCCCAGTGGAGGCGATTTTGCCGAGTTTGCCGCAGTAGCTCAGCAATTTGTCGCCAAAGCAACGGAACATCCGGCAATTGCTGTGGCTAACACTAATTTTCGCATCAGCGCTCCCAGGTTATTTGCGCAGGTCGACCGGGAGCGAGCCAAGGCTCTGGGGGTGCCCATTTCTGAGGTTTTTGATACCATGCAGGCTTATTTCGGGAACCTGTATGTGAATGATTTCGTCAAATTTGGCCGCATTTATCGAGTGCAAACTGAAGCCTTACCCGAATATCGATCCAATCCGGAAGATATCAGCAAAATCTATGTGCGTGCGCAGTCCGGTACGACGCAAACCATGATTCCATTGGATTCTGTCGTAACCACCGAATTTAACAGTGGACCTGATCCAGTGACGCATTTCAACGGATTCAATTCGGCGTTGATACTGGGTGGCGCCGCGCCAGGTTATAGTTCAGGGCAAGCACTGGAAGCATTACAGCAAGTCGCTGATGAAATCTTGGTTCCGAAAGGCTATACCATTGACTGGAGTGGAATATCCTTGCAAGAGCGTAAAGCAAGCGGGAAATCTTCGCTGGTATTTGCGTTTGCATTATTGATGGTGTTTTTGGTGCTGGCTGCCCTGTATGAAAGCTGGTCGATACCTTTCGCAGTGATTCTGGCAATTCCTTTTGGAATTCTGGGTGCTCTCTTGGCCATTTGGACGCGCGATATGACCAATGATATTTATTTCCAGATTGGATTGGTGACATTGATTGGATTGGCTGCCAAGAATGCGATTTTGATCGTTGAATTTGCCAATCAACGATTGGCAGCAGGTATGTCGCTAGCCGATGCGGCACTGGATGCAGCACGCCTGCGTTTCCGACCTATCATCATGACATCATTGGCCTTTATTTTGGGTGTGTTACCTTTGGTGGTGGCTTCTGGAGCAGGAGCAGCGAGCCGGAATTCCATTGGGACCGGTGTATTTGGAGGGATGCTGGCGGCTACATTTTTGGCTATCTTTTTTGTGCCGCTCTTTTTTGTGCTGGTTGGCAAAATTGCGCAGCGCACTCAGCGTCGAGCAGAACCGGAACAACCGATAGAAACGCAGGATAGCTCTTCCAGCGAAGAAAAACAGTGATCATATCGATAAGAATTTCTGACGTTGTTTTAGCATTCAGCTTTCATTCAGCTTGAAACTGTACAATATTTTGTGTTGATGAAGTTTCCGTACTTTTGATCTGACAAGAAAGGTATCTCGACAAAGTAACTAATTTGGATTCTGGACTGTCAAAAGAATGAGCAAGGGAAATTATAGATCTTGTATTACATTTCTGATACGGAATGAACCTCACATGAAATATATCAAATGGATGTCCACGATCGTTTTAATGGCACTCACATGCAACCTCGCCTGGGCGCATGGTAGCCGTGGTCATAGTCATAGTCGCTTAAACCTAGGGATCGGTGTAGGTGGATATTATAATCCCGGTTTTTATGGTTCAGGGTTTTATGGCCCTGATTATTATGGGTATCGTTCCTATGGGTATCCTGGTCCTTACTTCAACGCGCCTATTTATAACTATCCACCCACTGTGATCGTTCCTGCAACCCCGCCTGTGTATATTCAACAGGAACAACCTGGATCGGTTCAAAAACAAACCAATTATTGGTATTACTGCCAGAAACCGGATGGTTATTATCCATATGTCAAAGAATGCCCAGGTGGATGGCTGCAAGTTGCTCCTCAACCACTTGTTCAATAACGCAACGAGATAAACATGCAAATCACAAGAAATCTCTCTATGATACTAATTGTCTGTTTGACAACGGCTTGTGTGCATATTCCGTCAGGTCCTAGTGTCATGACGCTGCCTGGTTCTGGCAAAAGCTTTGATCAATTTCGTTCGGACGATTATGAATGCAGACGTTATGCTTATGAGCAAGTGGATGGAAGCACGCCGCAACAAGCTTCCCGGACCAGTGGTGTAGAAAGTGCTGCTATCGCAGCAGGACTGGGCGCTGCTGCAGGAGCTGCTTTGGGCGGGGGGCGTGGCGCTGCGATAGGCGCCGGTACAGGTTTGTTAATGGGTGGATTGATTGGATCCGGCACAGCTACTTCATCAGGATATGCTGTTCAACAACGCTTTGACATGAGCTATATTCAATGCATGTATGCCAAAGGTCATCGTGTTCCTATCGATGGGAGAATCACCAGTGATCCCGCATATAATAGCAACAACATTCGGAGAAATTCGGCACCTGCACCCGGCTTTATTCCACCGCCACCCCCTCCAGGCAATCCACCGCCACCCCCTCCGCGGTAATCCTTTCAGTGGTGATTGATGAAGTGATGTATCTGATTCACAGAACGCCTGAATCGGCATCCGATAATTCGATCAAAAAACAAACTGGAGATGTAACACGAGCCTTTATGTCTTATGCTGGTGTTCCGCTGCTAAGAAATTAAATGGATTCAGACACTAAAATGGCTGCCACGTTCGCCCAATATGCTGAGGATTTTAAGAAATTCGGTGCGAATAGTGGCCGGAGAGCGTTTCAAATAGTTGGCAAGCACTTTGGTACTGGTTGTCTGCAAGGTGAGGCTCGCTTCCAGCAGCTCGCGCAGGGCGGGAGTCAATGCACTTTTGATGTTCAGATCATCGATTAAACAGGAGATGTGCATTTTTGCACGCCTTAATTGACCGATTTCACGCACTCTAAGGTTGTTTTTCTGAGCGAGTATTAAAATATTACTTTGTGTTTCAGGTGTAGCAACAAAATCAACACACGATCCATCGTCTTCTGCGAAGGTAGGTAAGCATTCTAATTTCATCTTTAATTCCTCATTTTTGGATTCCCTACATCACTGATTTTGCAGTTTTTCTGAAACCAGCTTGAGTGTTACTTTAGTTTAGAGATGTTACATTTTTATGAAGGGATGGAGTTTAATAGCTTTACATTGAATTCATGTCACGATTAAGCGCGTATTTATTACCTTTTGTTTGAGAATGTTCTGTCAGAAAGTGTGTATTGCGATGTCGAAACATACAAAATATATTGCTGACAGATACTTTAGTTTCATGTAATTCGCTCTCAGCAAGCGACAAGAAATGACTCAAACTACGAGCGTAAAAGGAGAGTGCAAGCCAATAAAGCCGGATACACCGTTATATTTGGCGCGATTAATGCGCTATGGGCATGTTAAAATGCAGCCTTCCAAAAAACACAAAACATCATGAATTCCTCTGTCATTACCGCATTATCTCCTTTGGATGGTCGTTATCACTCAAAAGTCGAATCACTTCGACCTTATTTCAGTGAATTTGCTTTGATTCGTTATCGTGTTCAGGTTGAAGTGACTTGGTTGAAAGCATTGAGTCATGAACCTGGAATCGTTGAGATTCCGCTGTTTTCAGCAGAAACAGACACCCGGCTTGATGAGCTGGTGACACATTTTTCAGTTTCTGATGGAGAAGCAATCAAGCGCATAGAAGCGATTACGAATCACGATGTAAAAGCGGTTGAATATTGGCTGAAGCAGACACTGGCCGATAATGCCGAGATTGCCAAAGCCGCCGAATTCATTCATTTTGCATGTACTTCTGAGGATATCAACAATCTGTCGCATGGCTTGATGCTGAAATCCAGTCTGGAGCATGTTATGTTGCCAGCGCTTGACCAGATTATTTTTAGGTTGGTTGAGTTGGCCCATCAATTAGCCGATGTACCGATGCTTGCGCGCACGCACGGTCAACCAGCAACCCCGACCACTTTAGGTAAAGAGATGGCCAATGTGGCTTATCGCTTACAACGCAGTAAACAGCAACTCACATCGGTTGCTATATTGGGCAAAATCAATGGTGCAGTGGGCAATTACAATGCACACCTGTCGGCTTATCCCGATCTGGATTGGGAATGGTTTGCACAATCATTTGTTGAAAGGCTTGGCCTGGAATTTAATCCCTATACCACTCAGATTGAACCTCACGACACGATAGCGGAATTATTCGATGCTTATGCGAGGATCAATACCATTTTGTTGGACCTGAATCGCGATATCTGGGGATATATTTCACTGGGGTACTTCAAGCAAAAAACCAAAGCCAATGAGGTAGGTTCTTCAACCATGCCGCATAAAGTGAATCCGATTGATTTTGAAAATTCGGAAGGCAATTTAGGCATTGCCAATGCATTATTACGTCATTTAAGCGAGAAATTACCGATATCTCGTTGGCAACGTGATTTAACCGATTCCACCGTATTGCGCAATATGGGTGTTGCGTTAGGGCATACGCTATTGGCTTACGATTCCTGTGTAAAAGGACTCAATAAGCTGGATGTTAATCCCGCACAGCTATACGCCGATTTGGAAAATACCTGGGAAGTATTGGCTGAACCGATTCAGACGGTCATGCGGCGTTATGGCGTTGCCAATCCTTATGAGCAATTGAAAGCGCTGACACGTGGCAAAGATGGCATTACCCAAGCAACGCTGCATCAATTCATTACCGATTTGAATATTCCCGCAGCAGAAAAAAACCGTCTCCTGGCAATGACACCACACAACTATCTCGGCAAAGCCAGTGCTTTAGCGCGAGAAATAAAAGAATAGTCAAACAGCCAAGTCATAACCGACTGATTTAAATGATTACTAGATCTGATTTGAGTCAACGGTAAAAATTTCTTTTAGTAAAGTGCTTGAAATTTAAATAGGCAACCCCAATAAAAGCCCAATAGTTATTAGGAGGTACGATGCAGAGTCCAGAAAATCCAAAAAATCCTGAAATTAATGAATCAGAAGTCGCGGTTGCTAACGATGATGCCAAAATACCGGGAATCAGCAGCGATGCGACCATTCAAACAGAAGGAAAAATAGATCCACAACCTAGCCTGGAATATTTATTGAAAGAAGCTGAAATAAAAGCAGCTGAACATCATGATGCCTGGATTCGGGCTAAAGCTGAAACCGAGAATATTCGAAAGCGTGCGCAGATGGATATTGCAAATGCACATAAATATGCCATTGAAAATTTTTCTAGTGAATTATTAACCGTAATCGACAGTTTGGATGCAGCGTTGGCGGTTGAAAATGCCAGTGTAGAGAATTTTAAAAATGGCATGGAATTAACACAAAAGCAACTGCTTAATGTATTTGATAAATTTGGTGTTAAGGCGATTGATCCGAAAGGAGAGAAGTTCGATCCGCACCAACATCAAGCAATGTGCATGGTCGATTCTGAACAGACTCCGAACACGGTGGTGCAAGTGATGCAAAAAGGCTACAAATTGCATGACCGCGTTATTCGTCCGGCACTGGTGTCGGTCTCGAAAGCACAGGGCACTTGAATTTTTCCTAAGTATCTCCATTTTCAGCTTAGTTGATTGACAGAATTAATCATTAAAAGGATCTAAATATGGCAAAAATTATCGGTATCGATCTGGGTACCACCAACTCTTGCGTATCCGTTATGGAAAACGGAAAACCTAAAGTCATTGAAAATTTGGAAGGTACGCGGACGACACCTTCCATTGTTGCTTATACTGAGGACAATGAAGTGCTAGTTGGTGCTTCGGCCAAACGCCAGGCGATCACTAATCCCAAGAATACCCTGTTTGCAGTGAAGCGCTTGATTGGGCGTCGCTTCGATGAAGACATGGTGCAGCGCGATATCAAGATGGTGCCCTATAGCATTATCAAGGCGGATAACAATGATGCGTGGGTGGAAGTGCGAGGTAAGAAAATTGCCCCACCGGAAGTGTCTGCACAAGTACTGATGAAAATGAAGAAAACAGCCGAGGATTATCTAGGTGAATCCGTGACTGAAGCAGTGATTACCGTGCCAGCCTATTTCAACGATTCACAACGTCAAGCAACTAAAGACGCCGGACGAATCGCTGGGTTGGAAGTGAAACGGATCATCAATGAACCAACGGCAGCTGCTTTGGCTTTTGGCATGGACAAAAAAGAAGGCGATCGCAAAATAGCCGTGTATGACTTAGGTGGCGGAACTTTCGATATTTCCATTATTGAAATTGCCGAGATTGAAGGCGAGCATCAATTTGAAGTACTGGCAACCAATGGCGACACTTTCCTCGGTGGTGAGGATTTTGACTCGCGTGTGATCGAATACCTGGTCGATGAATTCAAGAAAGAAACCGGTATTGATCTGAAGAAAGATATGCTGGCACTACAGCGTTTAAAAGATGCCGCAGAAAAAACCAAAATCGAGCTATCGTCCAGTCAGCAAACAGAAGTTAATTTGCCATATATCACTGCGGATGCATCCGGACCTAAACACTTGGCCGTCAAGATTACCCGTGCAAAACTGGAAAGTCTGGTGGAAGAATTGATTGAACGTACGGTTGGACCATGCCGCACGGCGATTAAAGATGCCGGGTTAACCGCTTCTGACATCGATGATGTGATCTTGGTCGGCGGACAAACACGGATGCCTAAAGTACAAGAGAAAGTTAAAGAGATATTCGGCAAGGAACCACGTAAGGATGTGAATCCAGACGAAGCCGTGGCAGTGGGCGCAGCTATTCAAGGTGGCGTGTTGCAAGGCGATGTGAAAGACGTGCTGTTGCTGGATGTAACACCGCTGTCCTTGGGTATCGAAACATTGGGTGGTGTAATGACCAAACTGATTCAAAAAAATACTACGATTCCAACCAAGGCGCAGCAGGTATTTTCTACTGCCGAAGAGAATCAAACAGCGGTAACCATTCACGTGTTGCAAGGTGAACGTGAAATGGCATCGGGTAATAAAAGCCTTGGGCAATTTAATTTAAGCGATATTCCTCCTGCTCCACGAGGAATGCCGCAAATTGAAGTAACCTTTGACATTGATGCGAATGGTATCTTGCATGTGTCAGCCAAAGACAAAGCAACCGGCAAGGAAAACAAGATCAAAATCCAGGCAAGTTCGGGATTGTCTGACGAAGAAGTCGACCGTATGGTGAAAGATGCGGAAGCGCATGCGGAAGAAGATCATAAAACATTGGAATTAATTTCCAGCCGTAATCAATGCGATGCTATGATCCATTCGGTCAGAAAATCTCTGAAAGAGCATGGAGATCAGTTGGATAGCGATGAAAAATCCAAGATTGAGGCTGCTTTGAAAGATGCTGAGGATATTCTCAAAACAGATAAAAAAGAGGATATTGATGCCAAAACTCAGGCATTGACGGAAGCTGCCCATAAATTGGCTGAAAAAATGTATCAGCAAAAGGATCAGCCGGATCAACAAGCGCAGTCTGGTGCGGCAGGCTCTTCATCCAGTCAGCATGAAAAGCCAGTCGAGGGTGAGGTTGTTGATGCAGAGTTTGAAGAAGTCAAAAACAAGAAATAATTATTCGTAGAGCCACTGAACGCAGAGGCGTAAGAAGAGAATCTAACTTCTCTTCAACGGCTCTGCGTTTTAGTGTGTTCTGAACTTAAAAACTATTTTTATAGAGCATCATCAATTTTATCCCGGTAGCAGGAAATCAATATGAGTAAGCGCGATTACTATGAAGTGCTCGGTGTCAGCCGCGATGCCGATGAAAGTACCATCAAGAAAGCCTATCGCAAGTTGGCTATGAAATATCATCCTGATCGGAATGCGGGTGATATTAAATCGGAGGAGATGTTTAAAGAAGCCAAAGAGGCCTACGAAATCTTGACGGATGCTCATAAACGCGCTGCCTACGATCAATTTGGCCATGCCGGTGTGGATGGAAATGCAGGCGGTGCTGGTGCACAAGGATTTAGTGACGCTTTCAGTGATATTTTTGGAGATATTTTTGGTGGCGGAGGAGGGCGTGGCGGACGTTCCAATATGCATCGTGGCTCTGATTTGCGCTACAACCTGGAAATTACGCTGGAACAGGCTGCACACGGGACTGAAACCAAAATCCGCATTCCTACGATGGTGAAATGTGAAACCTGTCATGGTGATGGCGCCAAACCTGGGACTGCACCTAAAACCTGTACGACCTGTAATGGCCACGGGCAGGTTAGGATGCAGCAGGGCTTCTTTTCAATTCAGCAAACTTGCCCTAAATGCCAAGGCAGCGGCAAAGTGATTGCTCATCCATGTGGAACTTGCCATGGAATCGGATTAATAAAACAACATAAGACACTGAATGTAAAAATTCCCATGGGAGTCGATGATGGTGATCGCATTCGTGTCTCAGGCGAGGGAGAGGCAGGGGTAAATGGTGGACCGCCCGGTGATCTGTATGTGGTAATTCATTTAGCGACGCATTCTGTTTTCCGTCGTGAAGGTGACCATTTGCATTGTGAAATACCAATTAGTTTTACAGTGGCGGCGCTGGGTGGAGAAATTGAAGTTCCTACGCTGGAAGGACATGCCAAAATCAAGGTACCTGCAGAAACACAGACTGGCAAAATTTTTCGCTTGCGAAGTAAGGGTGTTAAAGGGGTGCGTAGTCGAGAAAAAGGCGATTTGCTGTGTCATGTCGTAGTAGAAACTCCGGTCAAACTGACTGCACGTCAAAAAGAATTGCTAGAAGAATTGGAATCCATCAGCCTGACTGATGGTCCACGTCATAGCCCTCGCGCCAAATCATGGATGGATAAAGCACGCGAATTCTTTTCAGAGTAACAACAAAGCCTAAAGAAAATTACTGACCTATCACATTCGATAACCCCGTCATGCGCGACGGGGAACGATTGTTAATGAGCGCTTATGAATTGACAATCATGCCATACAGCTTATCCTTATGTGCAAGCCGCTTCTTTTTTAATTCTTCCAAATAATCATCGGAAGTATTCTCAACACCTTCCTCGATTCTAAGTATTTCGCGATTGATGTCATGATATTCTTCAAACAGGCGAGCGAAATGATTATTGCTCGCTTTCAGCTCGTGGATACGATCGTAATATTCTGGAAATTCATGGTGTAAATCATGTTTATCTAACATTTCACAGCTCCCTAATTTATTCTTCTGAACAGGCAATTTATTCTGAGCTTGCAGCAAAAATAAGTGATGATTCAAATCAGAACTCAAGTGGATCCACATCAATTACCCAACGAATTTTATGTGTGGGCAAAGAATTGATTTGTTTATACCATTGAGCGAGAAATCCCTGTAACTGCCTGCGTGAATAAGATTGTACCAGCAAGTGTGCTCGCTCCAAACCTTTTAAGCGTAGCATTGGCGCTGGTACCGGATCAAATATTTCCACTGTTGGAAGCGACTGAGCAAGTTTTGCCGCCTGTGCGAGAAAATCAAGCACAAGCTCAATGTTGTGGGCCTCTGCGCGCAAAAGGGCTTGATACACGTAAGGCGGGAATCCGGCTGTTTTTCTCTCTGCCAATAGCGACTTTGCCAGTGCGTCATAATTATGTTGTCGCAATGCATGATAGAGTGGGTGATCGGGAAATTCAGTTTGAATAAGCACGTGCCCGGCAACAGCGGCCCGACCTGCCCGGCCTGCGACTTGCATCAATTGTGCAAACAAGCGTTCACTGGCGCGAAAATCAGTACTGTAGAGCGAAGCATCCGAATTCAGGATACCGACCAGTGACAAGTTGGGAAAATCATGCCCTTTAGCAAGCAATTGTGTGCCAACTAATATATCCACCTCTTGCGCATGGATAGTCTGCAGAATATTCTGCCATGCATTTTTGCGCCGAATACTGTCACGATCGATGCGAAGAATACGCGCTTCTGGAAATCGTGAGGCCAGTGCTTCTTCGATACGCTGCGTGCCCTGTCCAAAAGGTGCAATATCCTGATTCCCGCATTGCGGACAAGCTCGTGGAAAATTCTCCTGATGTCCGCAATGGTGACAGCATAGCTTTTTGTCGCGTAAATGAACCACCAAGCGACTGGAGCAGCGTTGACATGCCGCAGACCAGGTACAAGATTTGCATAGCAGCACAGGTGCATAACCACGGCGATTGATAAAAATGAGGCTTTGATGCTTTTTTGCAAGACACTGCACCAGAGCTTGGGCGAGCGGCTCGGACAAACCTTCCTGAGTTTTATGGGTGCGAGTATCGATGCACTGAATCAATGGTAATGCGGCATTTTCTACGGCACGCGATTGTAGGCGCAAACTTCGATAACGCCCGTTCAGGGCATTGTAATAACTCTCCAGCGAGGGAGTGGCTGTGCCCAGTACAACGGGTATATTCGCTTGCCGGGCACGGAAAATGGCCAGATCACGCGCGGAATACCGCAATCCATCTTGCTGTTTGAAGGAACCGTCCTGCTCTTCATCGACGATAACGAGTCCTAAATTGGGCAGTGGGGTGAAAACGGCGAGACGCGTACCTAAAATGATTTTGGCTTTGCCTTGCTGTGCCTGTAACCAACCCAAGAGTCGCTGTGTGTCATTCAAACCACTATGCAAGCTAACCAAATGAATAGCTGGAAAGCGTGCTCGAAAAATGGCTTCCAATTGCGGTGTTAAATTGATTTCAGGAATGAGCACCAGTGTTTGCTTGTCTAGTGCCAGTGCTTGTTCGATGATGTGCAGATATACTTCAGTTTTGCCACTGCCGGTAATGCCGTGCAGCAGCCAAGTATTAAATTGATTGATCTCGCTTGTAATCGCATTGACAGTTTTTTCCTGCTCTTGAGTCAATGCAGGCTTATTACTCGGCTTGAGTGTCGATGTTGCAGGAATCGCTATGCCAGAAACCCACCCTAACTCAACCCAAGCTTTTAATAACTTAATGGCTGTTGGTGAAATTAGTTTGGCTGCCTCGCTGGTCAGTCTGTCTGATTGATTGAGCTCAATCATTAAACGGCGAGCTATGCGCTGACGAGTCGGAATACTAGCCAGATCAACTTGTTTTCCAATTGTAGTTAAATGAAATTGGTGATCACTTGAAGGTGCCGACAATTTAAAAGGTTTGTTTCCACGCAATTTACCTGGCAGGCCATTCATGATTACCATGCCGAGTGGATGATGATAGTAATCACTACAAAATTGGAATAAATCGAGCAAAGCTGTTGGCAATGGCGCGATGTCCCTAAAGATGATTTGTGCTGTTTTTAGTTTCTCAACAGCGATTCGGGTATCAGAATTGACCGCGATGATGATACCCGTCATCAATTTCTTCCCAAAAGGCACGTTTACGCGCAAGCCAACATCCTGTGGATGAGCGTCTACGGCTTGATAATCAAATAACGTGTCGACAGGAACATTCAATGCGACACGGATGATGGGCATAGGTAGAAGAGGAGATGGTAATTGGATTGATTAGCTAAGATTATTGCTGTGAATTCATTGTGTCAACAATGAATGCTCACCGAAAGATCGATGCTTTCGGTGAGTAACGAGATTGATAAATCGTTATTTTTATCGGGAAATTCGATGAAGGGTTACTGATTCTTCACCTGGTTTGTCAAGCTTGGCAGTATTGCCATCCGCATTGATACTGAATCCAATCGGCGTATTGTTATCCAGATCTGAGAAACCGGAACAGCCGTTGGTATTGTAAGTAAAACTGGATAAATTCAGTTTGCTGGCGCCTTTATTATAAGCGTACGATGAAAATTCGATGCCGGGTTTACCACATTTTGCCTGATCGGCTCTCTGGGTAGTGCCTGTTGGATCAATCACCATGAATTTGCCGTTCGGAAAGAATACCAAGGTTTGTGTTTTGATCGTATTGGTATCATATGCCCATGCACCAACGATGCCGGAAGGATCACTATCAATTTTTGAATAGCGCGTTTCTTTCACTTCGGTCGGAGCGACCTCAGTCTCATCGCTAAGCTCGATCGGTTTTGCAATGTGGAAGAGTTCTCCGAAAACACTGCTTTCTGCGCGTGCTCTTTGTACCGTCACGATATCTGAGTTTATCAATTCAAATCCATCGGTGCGAATGCGACGGGTTGGTCCAGGATTGGACAATCCGGCTTTCAGATTAGTATCGACCGATGGCTTTCCGATCAGATTAAATCCTCGGGAATCAAATCCAATGGCATCGGCAACGCCATATTCAACGCCTGCCTGAAAAATGGTACGGCCACCGCAAACACGGTTTTCGTCACAGGAATCATCGGGTCTGGCATCACCTTGCAAGTACTCGTGGCTGTTATCGTTAGCAACGCGCAAAACACTGGCCGTTTGATTATTGTAACTAACCCAAATTTGAGCGCTGAGGAGCGCGACGCTTTGTGAAAGAAAGTGTGTAGTGGCTTCTTCTGTAGTTTTGACATTGCCACTGATTCCACTCGCATCCATGATGCTTTTCAAATTGGCGGATTCGGCGAAAGTATCAGGATTGTTGTCCAGATTGATAGATGATTTCACTGCGGCGGCTGTTTCGTTGGAGATGGTAATCCCATTGGTCGCATCGCCATCTGAATCCAGTGATTGAAGCAGAACTAATAAATTTTGTGCTTTATTTGCGTTATCTCCAGCTAATTCAATGGGTGTCACAATTTGTGAACCTGAGATATTACCCAGTGTCAAATCGCCCAGCTTGAATTCAATTTTGTCGCCATGATTAAAATTAAAATTACCTTTGTCATTGGTTATGCCCGATTTACCGGAAGAAGCAGCATAGGTAATGCCGGAAACGGGGGAGTCGACCAGAATTCCGGTTGCAGGGCCTGTCGGCATGCTTCTGGCTGTTGTTGCTGATGATGAATCTGATGATGTTGCTGTGGATGCTTGTTCTGTGCCGCTGTCGCAAGCAGTAAGGCCAACCATAGCGACTGTGGATATTAAATGTACCCATGAATTTTTTCTTAACTGTTGTTTAGATTTCATTAAGCTGTTCTCTTTTTGATTAATTAAATAATTCAATCTTGTACAATTTACATTTTTGGATGAATACCGCGTAAATGGATACTGATATTTTACTACCAACATTGCTATTATAGCCATGCAATCTATTTTTCGTTCTTAACTTGTTTAAATGGGTTTTAAATTTTTGTCTTTTCGTGTATTTTCGCCGCTAATTTTTTATTTGGGAGATATAAGGTATTTATATGTCTAATATGGCTGAAATCTCACAACTGACGGAGATGTCAGTGCAGCTTCCTGTTGACTGGTACTTGGATTCTAAGATTCTTGAGATTGAAAAACACATCCTGTTTGATCAAGGGCCCGGTTACATAGGTCATGAACTAATGGTGCCGACTGTTGGGGATTACTACGTACCAGAAGGGATGAATAATGCCAAAGTATTGGTGCGGAATGAGAATGGCATTGAATTACTATCCAATGTTTGCCGCCACCGACAAGCGCTTTTGTTAAAAGGTAGAAGTAATACCAAGAATATTGTATGTCCCATCCATCGCTGGACCTATGCATTGGATGGTAAATTGCTTGGCGCTCCTCATTTTACGCAGAACCCTTGCCTTAATCTGGATAAAACACCACTACAAAACTGGAATGGATTGTTGTTTAATGGTCGTCGCAAGGTTGCAGAAGATATGGCCAAACTGAGTGTGCTGAAAGATTTTGATTTTTCTAACTACGTGTTGGATCGGATTCAAATTGATCAGTACCGCTGTAACTGGAAAACGTTTATTGAGGTTTATCTGGAAGATTATCATGTGGAACCCTATCATCCTGGTTTAAGCCGCTTTGTTAATACTGAGAAGCTCGAATGGGAGTTTGGGGATTGGTATAGCGTGCAAACCGTAGCGATTGATAATACCCGTTTTGGGCGCCCTGGCAGTTCGGTGTACGCCAAATGGCATGAGCAAGTTTTGCAGCAAAATGAAGGCAAAATGCCGCCGTATGGTGCCATATGGTTGCTGTACTACCCCAATATCATGCTGGAATGGTACCCGCACACGCTAGTGATCAGCACTTTGTTGCCGACCGGAGTGGAAAGCTGCACCAATGTGGTTGAGTTTTATTATCCGGAGGAAATTGCTTTATTTGAACGCGAGTTTGTCGAAGCGGAACAGGCTGCTTATAAAGAAACTGCCATGGAAGATGATGAAATCTGTCAATTGATGACCGCCGGCCGACGCGCATTGTATGAACAAAATCGCAATGAGATAGGGCCTTACCAAATGCCGATGGAAGCGGGAATGGAGCATTTTCATCAGTTCTTGCAGCGCCAAATTGGACCTCATGTCTGACGATCTTTAATTAAAAATTCTTTATCATAGGATATTCGGCTAGTGCGCTCTATGTGGATGCTGGTGGCCGCGTTTATGTTTGCTTGCATGGGTGTGCTGGTCAAACTGGGGGCGGCTCATTTTTCCAGTACTGAACTGGTGTTTTACCGTTCATTATTTGGTGTATGGATGACTTACTGGGTTATCCGGCACTACCGACTCTCGGTGCGCACACGTCATTGGCGGATTCATTTCTGGCGTGGGATTACGGGACTTGTCAGTCTATTGATGTTTTTTTACTGCTTGACGCAATTGCCTCTGGCAACCGCTATTTCATTGAATTACACATGGCCACTTTTTGTCGCTTTGTTTTCGATTCTGATTCTGAAAGAACATCTGCATTGGCCTCTAATCTGCGCAATATTACTCGGTTTTGTCGGTGTTGTGCTGCTGTTGCGCCCCTCACTGCCTGAAGATCATTGGATTACCAGCTTAATAGGAATAGCTTCAGGCTTCTTTGCGGCACTGGCTTATATCAATGTCAAGCAATTGGGTAATTTGGGCGAATCGGAGTGGCACGTGGTATTTTATTTTACGCTAATCAGCACTCTGATTACCGGCGCATGGTTAGTGTTTACAACCTTCAGTCCTATCACCGGAAATGGCTTGCTACTGTTGCTGGGAATTGGCATGACGGCGACACTGGCACAATTGGCGATGACTCGTGCTTATCATAGGGGGGTTACGTTGGTGGTGACTTCATTGGGCTATAGTAATGTACTGTTTGCCAGTCTTTGGGGGATTTTGCTGTGGAATGAAGTGTTGTCGCCGCTTGCGTGGGTGGGAATGGGGTTGATCATTCTGGGCGGATCACTCAGCGGGATTATGAGTTTTAAATCGACCACGGCTGTTGCACAAAAATGACTTTACCGCTTATTGCTGAATAGCAAAATTTGCACCATCTGCTTTATTTGCCTATGATGAAGCTTGTTATCATTCGAGGTGAAGCCATGATTACTATTCAAAAGAAAGACAATCTTGTTATTGTCGCAATAATTGGTGAATTTACGTTAACCGACTATAAGGAATTTGAGCAGCAGGTGCTTTATCAATCACATTTTGATGGTAAGGCAAACCTTTTGTTTGATTGGCGTGACATGCTGGATTACACCGTGGATGTTGCCTGGGAAGAGATAAAATTTATGCGCGCGCATGGCAGCGAGTTTAATCGCGTGGCTGTGGTTACGGACGACGAGTGGCAAGCTTGGGGGGCTTGGGTTTCCAATCTATTTATCAACGCCAATGTATCGGTGTTCCATGACTATGAGGAAGCGGAAGAGTGGGCTGCAAATAGCGTTATTGCTAATTGATTCTTTTTTATCATTAAAAAATAATTGACGAGAGTGTGCCATGAACCAAAACATTACACACTCAACTTAATCATTGTCCTGTTTTATTAATCAATCAAAGAAATCCTATGGATGAACTAGTTTTTGCCAGAGTACTTCATGTGCTGGGTGTCGTGTTGTGGATTGGCGGCGTTGCTATGGTGACTACGGTATTGCTACCCACTCTGGCGCGTATGCCATCAGCCATTGAAGCGATGGCTTTTTTTGAACAATTCCGGCGGCGATTTGCTGCACAAGCGCGCATTTCCACCCTATTTGTAGGCGTTACCGGATTTTACATGGTATACGTACTGGATGCCTGGCAACGCTTTACGCAGTGGCAATATTGGTGGATGCACACTATGGTGTTTATCTGGCTGTTATTCAGTTTCATGCTATTTGTCATGGAACCGCGCGGCCGCCGACAGCAAGCACCCATACCGACCAAAATTTCTGCAGATACCTTTGCCATAATTCAGCGCAAGCATCTGAAGCTGTTATTACTGAGTTTGCTGACGATTGCGGGTGCTGTGGCAGGAAGCCATGGTTGGCTGATATCCGGGAATTAAGCATGAGTTACGCTTTACTGAAAATAATACATGTTAGTAGCATCGTTGTGAGTTATCTGTTGTTTTTTGTGCGTGGTATCTGGTTGATGCAAGATTCGGAGAAACTGCATCAACGATGGGTAAAAATCCTGCCGCATGTGGTCGATACGCTACTACTGACCAGCGCCATCGCATTAGCGATCATCATTCAACAAAGCCCACTCAACGATGCCTGGTTGACGGCCAAAGTGACTGGATTAATCATCTATATCGGCCTCGGAATGGTGGCGATGCGGTTTGGCAGAACCCGTCGAACCAAAATTATCGCCTGGGTTGCGGCTGAATGCGTGTTTATCTATATCGTTCTGGTGGCTTTGACCAAAAGCCCCGTATTAGGCTTGCTCTGATGGCAAATCTGCTTTAAACCCGGAGGCAACAACATAAACCAATGGATGTATCTCAATTCCGTCTTGAAAAAGCGCATGAAGATCAATGGCAAGCCATTGCTGATCTGGTAAATCTGACCTATCGTGGTGATTGTGGTTGGACTCGAGAAACAGATATTATTCAGGGTGACAGAACAAATCGGCAAGCAATTGAGAGCGCCTTATCCAAACCGGATGCTTTTTTCTTTGTAGTCAATCAACCCAAATTACTAGCTGCTTGTATATATATCGTCAAAGAAAATGAGCATGCCTATATTGGTTTTTTTTCAGTACACCCCAGCTTACAAGGGCAAGGATTGGGTAAATATGTACTCGAACAGACTGAAGCTTATGCTCTAAAAACCATGAACATACGAAAATTTGTGATGTTTGTGGTGTTGCAACGCTTCGAATTGATTCAATTTTATGAGCGCAGAGGTTATGTTCATACCGGCAAGATTGAGTCTTATCCCCTACATCTGAATATCGGCGTACCTAAAGTTCCTGATTTAACAATCGAATATCTCGAGAAAATTGTTTAACTGAACACGTATTTCTTCGCAATAGGATGTAGTCCTATTCCTATATCGATTTTTATCATTTTTTTCTACAATCCCCGAGCCGCTAGGCTAATAGCTGTTTGAATAAGAAAGGCTCTATCAATCTTTTTTTAATCGATGAGGAAACTATGCTTATAAAAATCGTTTTGGTCGCAGTATTAAGTTTAGGTGTTTCATGCTTTGCCGAATCAGGGGCAGATAAGTCAAAACCGCCAGCCGATTCCAATTCACCCGCACAAGCTTCATCAGTAGCAGGCCCCGCAACAAAAGAAAATACCAAGTCTTCGACTCAAAATTCAAGTACGCATAAGAAACCATCCATGGTGGATTTTTGTAAAAAACATCCTTGCTGACCAGATTATTAATTTTGAATCGGAATTGACTCATGAAAATAAAAATTTTAAAAAAACTGTCCGCTGCAATTCTTACATGCTACGCAACCATCGCCATGGCTGGTCCGCACTGGAGTCATGATGAGCAGACTGAATGGGGGGCGATTCGGGATCATTCGCAAACTGTTGAACCTTTTACATTGCCTTATGCAACCTGCAGTCTTGGCAATCATCAGTCACCTGTCAACTTGTCGGAAGAAAGCCATAAATCACGCCTCAATAAGTTAAGATTCAAATATTATGTTGATAGTCCAGTGTTCTTTAACAATGGGCACGGTATACAGGTCAATATGTCTGATGACTATGACGGTCATTTGAAAATTGGCAGGGAAATTTATCCACTCATACAATTTCATTTGCATGCACCCAGTGAGCATATGATTGGAAACAGGCAATTCCCCGCAGAATTGCATTTTGTGCATGTCAGAGAAGACGGAAAAATTGCTGTATTAGGAATTCTGATTAAATTGGGGGAAGACAATGCAGCCCTTCAAACCGTCCTGGATAACATGCCATCCGAGGAAAGGGCGCAAAGTACTGATGCAAACATTGCACTGAATCCACTCAAGCTGTTGCCTGAACATCGCTGGAGCCACTATACGCTCGCCGGTTCTTTAACGACGCCGCCTTGCAGCGAAGGGGTCAATTGGCTGATTTTGGCAGAACCTATTACCATCTCATCTGCTCAACTTGCGCAACTAAAAAGCTTCTATTCAGATAATGCGAGACATGTTCAAGATTTGAATGGCCGTTCTATTTCGTATAGAGCCAAGTATTGATATTTTATTTTTTGAAACAAGCTATACATCGGGATGTGCCAAGGGATTTAAATTTTTATTTAAATCCCTTGCTTGAATTGACTACCTTGCCACTCTCCATAGCGATCAAATCATTTTCCAGCGACCCAATCCCAATCTGGCCGTATCCGAATCAAATACGATCGTACTTAATTTGTTTTTTCCAACGATTTCGCCTTTGAATGAAAGGGGTGCGGTTCAGCAAGTTCGAAGCCTTGCACATAATCGATACCTATTTTCTCGAGTAATTGCAAGGTTTGCGCATCCTCTACCCATTCGGCAATCATTTTGAATCCTAATACATGCCCGATACGATTCATCGATTCAATCACAGCCTGATCAACAGGATCTTTGGTCATATTTTTGATCAGTCGCCCATCGATTTTAAGGTAATCCAACGGAATATCTTTTAAATATCCAAAAGATGACAAGCCGCTACCAAAGCGATCTATGGAAAAGCGGCACCCAAGTTCCTTCAGGGTTGCGATAAATTGCATGACATGAGTCAGATCGGTAAGTGCAATGTTTTCAGTAATTTCAAAGCAGATATTGGACGAAATCTTTTGATAAGTTTTGAGATTGTCGACTACAAAATCGAGAAAATCCTCGCTTTCCAACGCATGCGCCGATAAATTGATGGTGTAGACCACTTTGGATTGTTGCTGAAAACGCTCTTTCAGTAACATGAGCGATTGTTCCACTACCCAGCGGTCAATCATCAGCATCTGATCATGGCGCTCCGCGGAAGAGAGAAATGAACCGGGAAGAATTAATTGATTCTGCTCATCGCGGAGCCGTAAAAGAAATTCACCATGTTCTTCCAGTTCGTTTTTGTTTGACAATGCGATAATCGGTTGAAAATATAGATATAATCGTTTGTCAACGATGGCCTGCTGAATGCGCGATAACCACTCCATTCCACTCGATTTATTTTTTAATTCACTATCGGTTGCCTGGTAAATGTGAACTCGGTTGCGGCCTTCGTTTTTGGCGGCGTAACAGGCACTATCTGCAGCACTCATTACATGAGCAAGTCCTTCGTTATCTTGACCAATGAGAAATAATCCAATGCTGGCGCCGATGGTGAAAGTTTTATCCAACCACTGAAAACGAAAATTTTGTACTAACTCACGCAGATTATTGGCTACCTGCATGGCTTCATTTTGTGGACAATGTTCTAATACAATCCCGAATTCGTCTCCCCCAAGGCGCGCCAATGTATCCCTTGCACGCAATTTAGAGTGTAAGAGCGCTGTCACCTGACGCAGTAATTCATCGCCTGCGCCATGTCCGCAGGTATCGTTGATGATTTTGAATTGATCCAAGTCAAGATATAGAAGTGCATGAATGTCATTTTTCCTGGTTGATGCGAGAATTTTGCGCAAACGCTCTTCGAATTCATCACGATTTAATAAGCCGGTCAAAGAATCGTGCGCTGCTTGATAAACGAGTTTTTGCGTCAATTTACTTTGTTCGGTTACATCGCGGAAGGTTAACACCGTGCCAATCACAGTTTTTTTGTTGTTCTGAATCGGCGCGACTGAATAATCAATGATACTTTCCTGCTTATTTCTACGAATCAAGCAGCATTCTTGGTTGTGACTCGATTTTACCGATTGATTCAAACAATCCGCGAGTGGATCTTCGATGGATTCTTGTGTATGGATATTCTTAATCTGAAAGATATGCCTTAATGGAGCTCCGGTTACCTCGTCGTTTTTCCAGCCAATGAATGATTCCGCGATCGGATTTAAATAAGTGATTTTTCCCAGCGAATCTGTGGTGATAACGGCATCACCGATACTGGCTAATGTCACCTGGAACAACTCTTTTTCCTGATGCAGAATGTCATTGGCCAGGGCCAACGCTTCAGTACGCTCGACCACGCGTTGTTCCAATTGCTCTTTGGCATTCTGTAGCGCTCTTTGCGTGAGGTCTTTCTCTACAATCTGCGCCTGCAATTCCAAATTAATTGCCTTCTGATGGTCTTTTGCTTGCAGCAAGCGATGCAGTAAATCAGAATTATCGAATCGCAGCATGAGGGAATGGGTAATCGTATGGTGCAGTCTGTGCGATATAACCCCCATCATGAGCAAGAAAAAGAGATAGGTGCAAGCTATGGCGATATTGGTATCAGTGTCGTGAAGGATGGCCTGATAGGTAAACGGAATGATTGTGGGCACAGCAAAGACTAGAAAAGCGTTTCTATAAGAAGATAACGTCGCCATTGCGCCTGCGATGATTCCTCCCAATAAATAAGCAAGAAATAACTGATGCATTGCACTGTGAGCAAGAAAAAAAGCGCCTCCAGCTAGCCCCCAAGATACTCCGGATAACAGCACACCGAAGATAAAATATCGCCCCCAAGTAATTGATCTTTCAATAGAAGGAATGTTGCTCAAATAAAATCTGACCAATAAGAATCGACAAGCAGTCAACAGATAGATTCCTGTGAGCCAGCCTAAAAGCCATTGCTTTGGAACATAACTCCAAAATACGAAAGCAAGTACTGTTGAAAGAATCACAGTAGCCAAAAGTGCTTTGTTTGCTTGCTGATAAAGCAGCTTGATCTGTTCAGCCAGAATCGCTGCGGGCAAATTAGATTGCTGATAGTCAGAATTTCTGGACTGACTATTCAATTTTATTCCTTGTTGTCATTTTGCATAGCTGATGGATCATAGAAATGATTAGCGCTAAATTCACTGGATTAAAAAGCATTCTATAACCTGCATCTTCATTTCTGGTTTTAATAAACCATTTTAGCTGAAAGTGTATGAAGTACCCATATTAAACTGTCGGATAGATCTGATTGACATCAGAAAATTTATGTCCAATTATTAGAATAATTCGCAGAGTCATCAGAGTATTTTGAAAAGAGCTTATATAACATATTCATTAACGGCTGTTTATTAATAGTCAAGCTATTAGGAGACCAATCATCGAACTGAATCGTGCCAATAGTTATTCTCTGCATAAAAGGAGTGGTTTTATAAGTATTTTTATGCTTTTTTCCTCGACTCAAATCATGGCTGCGGGCATAGCCGTGATGGAACAGAGCGTGAAAGAATTAGGGCAGGCATTTTCGGGAGCGCCAACCAATATCGAAGATGGAAGCATGGTTTATTTTAATCCGGGAGCGATGGGTCAGATTCGTGGTCGGTTATTATCGTTGTCGGGATATGTGATAGTACCTTCAGCCACTTTTCAAGATCATTCGTCTCAATTAAGCCCCGCGCTTGGCGGTGCATCGCTGAGAGGAAATAATGGCGGTGAATCAGCAGGCCCAATTCTTATCCCCAATATTTATTATGTGCATGAACTGACACGACGGATAGCATTTGGTTTTGGCTTCAATGTTCCTTTTGGCACACACAATAGTTATCATTCCGATTGGAAAGGACGCTATCAGGCAATTGATTCAGAAATCATAACCTTAAACTTCAATCCGTCTTTATCGTTTAAAGTGAACGAGCAATTCTCACTGGGAGCCGGCTTCAATGTGCAATATCTACAATCCAAGCTTACGAACGCAATTGACATGGGAACAATTTGTCTTCAGGCTTTAGGTTCCGCGCCTTGCACCAATCAAGGACTCTTGCCGCAGGCAGCTGATGGACATGTTTCTCTCAAAGGGGATAGCGTCGGATTCGGATACAATTTTGGTGCCTTCTATGCGCCCACTCAGGATACCCGTCTAGGTGTCAGTTACCGATCGCGGATCACTCATGATGTGCAGGGTGATGCCAATTTTTCTTTGCCTAGTCATGCCAGTGCGTTGACACGAGGAGGAGCTTTTATCGACACCCATTCTCGTACATCGGTCACGTTGCCTGATAATGTTTTATTTGGATTTTCTCATCGCATCAGTCCACGCTGGGGAATTTCTGCCGATGCGCTATGGACGCATTGGAGTCTTGTGCGCGAACTCAGGACAGATTTTTCTTCCGCACAGCGCGATGATGTACTCGATTTGAAATGGCAGGATACTTGGCGTTATGCTTTTGGGGTCAATTATTCTTCCGAATTCAATCGATGGATACTGAGATCGGGCTTTGCTTATGATCAAACACCGATTCCCAATGCACAACTCAGATCACCACGCATTCCTGATGCGAACCGTTATTGGCTGACGGTTGGCTTAACTTATGCCCTGTTGAAGAATATGCATATCCACGCCGCTTATGCTCACTTGTTCATGGATGATCCGGCTCTTAATAGAAAGGGAGCGACGTCAGACATTCTTATAGGACAATATTCTGAGCAAACTAACCTCGGCGGTTTGCAACTGGATTGGCGTTTCTGATCAGTTGTACTGTACTGAGATTGAATTTTATCAATTCATTTACTTTGTTAGATTAAATATCCAAGAATATCGGGGCTGATTGCTTGATCTATGGTTTTTTTATTCAAACAATACCACCCCTTATTCCTTTTACATCCGGTTTGAATCAATGACACCATTGAGATTTTCACCTTAATGATGTGCTTTCTAACAATTTAAAATTCTTCCCAATCATCGCCACCCACGGCTGAAACTTTGCGAGACTGGGTTGATATGGGTGTTACGGCAGGGCTCGTACTGGTATTGACCGAAGGCTTGCGAGTAACCGATCCTCGATTAGGAATCTTGATGACACCCGCTGGACGATTGTTTCTTTTCACGGGAATCGGAGCTGTTGCATGACCGCCTGATAGCTTGAATAGAGTCACTGCTTGGGTTAGGGATTGTGCCTGTTCCTGCATGGATTCAGCGGCTGCGGCAGCTTCTTCTACCAACGCTGCATTTTGCTGTGTTACTTCATCCATCTGTGTCACGGCTTGATTCACTTGTTCTATGCCAGAACTTTGTTCATCGGAAGCTGCTGAAATTTCACTCATGATGTCAGTCACTCGCTTAACTGCACTGACTATTTCATCCATGGTTGCGCCAGCTTCATCAACCAAGCGAGTGCCATCTTCCACTTTTCTTACGGAATCGTTGATCAGCTCTTTGATCTCTTTGGCAGCAGCGGCAGAACGTTGTGCCAATGTGCGAACCTCGGTAGCCACCACCGCAAAACCACGTCCTTGTTCACCAGCGCGAGCAGCTTCCACAGCTGCATTCAATGCCAGAATATTGGTTTGAAAAGCAATGCCATCAATGACACTGATAATGTCGACAATTTTCTTGGAGCTTTCGTTGATGGAGCTCATGGTTTGTACTACCTGGCCAACGACTGTGCCACCTTTTACCGCAATCTCGGAAGCTCCTGATGCGAGCTGATTGGCCTGGCGAGCATTATCAGCATTCTGCTTCACGGTAGAAGTGAGTTCTTCCATGGAAGAAGCGGTTTCTTCAAGGCTGGATGCTTGTTCCTCAGTGCGCTGACTCAAATCAGAATTGCCCGAAGCGATTTCACTCGATGCGGTTGCAATAGAATCAGTACTCATGCGTACTTTTCCCACCAAATCAACGAGATTATCGTTCATTGTTTTCAGAGCTTGCAATAAACGACCGGTTTCATTGGTTGAATTCACTTCGATACGACTGGTTAGATCTCCTGATGCAACTGCATTGGCAATGGTAATCGCTTCAGTTAAGGGCGCAACTATCGCGCGTATCAATAAAAATCCGATAATGATTGCTAAAAAAATCCCCAGTGCTATCACAACCGATGATATCAGAAGGATTTCTTCGTATTGTTTCTGGGCTTCCGCATATTCTTTCGCGCTTTCATCTCTTTGCAATGTCAGTAATTTAAGAGCAATTTCATGTGCTGCAGTAAATTTTGCACCGGCATCTCCAGTCATGTTCGCAATCGCAGCATCATAATCGCCCGCAGTAGCCAACGACACTGTACGATTACGAGATTCTGTATAGGCTTTCCAGTGTTGAGTAAAATTCTCGGCCAAAGTCGCTTCTTCAGGAGTCAAGTTAGTGGCCATAAATTTTTGCCAAAAATTAGCTACCTCGGCATCGCGCTGATCAGTCATCGTTTGCTGTTGCTTGACCAGTTCAGCATTTCTTCCATATGCAGATGTGGCAGTATTCAGTCGTACACGTTGCATGCGATCTACAATTAAACCTAAATCACCCAAAGGGATTGTGCGATCTTCGTAAACGCTTTTAAAAGCGCTATTGATTTGATTAAGACCATACCCCCCTAAACTGCCTACACCAACCAGTAATAGAGATAACAAACTAATAACAAATACCAATCGCGATTTTATTGTCAAATTTTGAAGCATCAAAGTTTCCCCTTATCCTTTGGATTTCTTATTCAAGAAATAGTTGTTTTCGTTAACTAATACTCTGTTCGATTAAGCCCATATCGTTGCTGCTCATTAGTTTCTCGATATCGATGAGGATCAGCATGCGCTGATCAACAGTTCCCAGCCCCATGATGTATTCGGTATCAATCACTGAACCAAATCCCGGTGTCGGGCGCATCTGGTTTGCACCAATGCTGATGACATCGGACACACCATCCACCACTATTCCCATGACACGCCCGGATACATTTAAAATAATCACTACGGTAAACTGATCATAATTTGTATTACCTAACCTGAATTTGATTCTCATGTCGATAATCGGAACAATGATGCCACGCAGATTGACCACTCCTTTGATAAAATCCGGCGCATTGGCGATTTGTGTTACCGAGTCATATCCCCGAATCTCTTGAACCTTTAGTATTTCGATTCCATACTCTTCCTTTCCCAATCTAAAAGTTAAAAATTCATTGGCCATGTAATTAACCACTGAACCTGATGCCTCTTTAGGCAAAGTGACTGCCTGTTTCTGTATCATGATTAATGCGCCCTATTTAATAAAATTAGCTGCTACGGGTAACAAAGGATATTAATTGAATTCTGTAATTCGTTGATTATAAATTGATTATTTTTATTATAAATAGAATCTAATGAAAAAAAACAAATGATGATTTATTCATAGATGATAAATTGCCATTATTTTGTTTGAATTTGATAAGTTCATGGAATCATTGAACTATCATTACGGGATATGCGTAGTTATATTTTGTCGGTCGCTTCTTATTCTTTACTCAGTCATTTCTGCAATTAACGTAGGAAATAGCTTACATACTTTGCAAGTAAGCTATTGTCTAAAATCAATTACCAGCTAAATGAGATTTCAGTAGCTAGTTGTACAATATAATGACCACTCAAGAACTCTAGCGAGAGTTTCTGATCGGTAGTAATGCTGAAAAAGAAAATGGAGTTGAATAAAAACTAAATAAAGTGATTCATTAAAATTGTGTTGAGGCTATCCATGGATAAAAAAGCAAAAGTCAACTTCTGGTTTGTCATCATAGCGATATCGAGCTTGCTGTTAGTGCAAAATCTTTATGTGCGATACACACAGGTTAAGCCCATTCCATATAGTCGTTTCCAGCATTTTCTGGAGGAGGGGCGCATTGCTGAAATTGCCATTACAGAGAATCAGATCTTCGGCACGCTCAAAGAAGAACATGCCGATGGATTTAAAGACTTTGTTACTACGCGAGTAGAACCTGAATTGGCGGAAATACTGGATAAACACAATGTCGTTTATACCGGCGTCGTACAAAGCACTTGGTTGCGAGATTTGCTGTCTTGGATTCTTCCGACGGCGCTATTCATTGGGATCTGGTTATTCATCATCCGTCGCATGGGTAGCAACATGGGCAGCGGATTGATGTCGATTGGCAAAAGCCATGCCAAAGTATTTGTGGAAAAAGAAACCAAAGTTACCTTTGATGATGTGGCGGGCGTGGATGAAGCCAAAGAAGAGCTGCTGGAAATTATCAATTTTCTCAAGAATCCGGTTGATTATGGCCGATTGGGTGGTCGTGCACCCAAAGGTATTTTACTGGTTGGTCCTCCCGGTACTGGCAAAACATTACTGGCACGTGCTGTAGCAGGTGAGGCTGGAGTGCCTTTTTTCTCAATTTCAGGTTCGGAATTTGTAGAAATGTTTGTTGGTGTGGGCGCTGCCAGAGTACGCGATTTGTTCGAGCAGGCACGGCAAATGGCACCTGCCATTATCTTTATTGATGAATTGGATGCGCTGGGCCGCGCTCGCGGTGCTTATGGCCTGGGGGGAGGGCATGACGAAAAAGAGCAGACGCTGAATCAATTATTGGCCGAGCTGGATGGTTTCGATTCCAGTAGTGGGATTGTACTGTTGGCAGCAACCAATCGGCCGGAAATTCTCGATCCGGCATTGTTGCGTGCCGGTCGGTTTGATCGTCAAGTGTTGGTAGATCGTCCCGACAAAATCGGCCGTGAACAAATCCTTGCCGTACATGTGAAAAAAGTAAAGTTGAATACGGATGTCAAAATCGAACAGATTGCCGCTTTAACCCCCGGATTTACCGGCGCAGATCTGGCAAACCTGATTAATGAAGCTACTCTGCTGGCTACACGACGCAATGCCACATCCGTCACGATGGATGATATCAACAATGCGATTGAGCGGATTGTGGCCGGTTTGGAAAAACGCAATCGCCTGCTGAATCCCAATGAACGGCGCGTGGTTGCCTTTCATGAACTGGGACATGCTATGGTAGCGCTGGCATTACCAGGGACTGATGAAGTCCATAAAGTTTCGATTATTCCACGTGGTGTCGGTGCGCTGGGATACACCATTCAACGCCCAACAGAAGATCGTTTCCTGATGACTCGCGTGGAGTTGCAAAATAAAATGGCAGTGTTGCTGGGTGGGCGTGCGGCTGAGCAAGTCGTATTTAACGAGGTATCCACTGGTGCAGCGGATGATCTGGTGCGTGCCACTGATATTGCTCGTGCCATGGTGCTGCGTTACGGAATGAGCGAAACTTTGGGCAATGTAGCCTATGACAGAGAACAATCGGCATTTCTGCAACCCAATGTCCCATTGCCACAAAATCGCAATTACAGTGAAGAAACCGCCAATAAGGTGGATCTCTCTGTCCGCACATTGGTTGATCAGGCGCTGGAGCGTGCAGTCAATATTCTCCAGACCAATCGCGCTTTGTTGGATCAAACTGCTGAGGCATTGCTAAAGACTGAGACACTCAATCAACCGGAAATCATTAAACTCAAGCAAGTGATTGTTCCGTATTCATCGCATTAAATGACCACTGTATATCGAGGGCAGGGTCGATTGAAAAAACTTATCTAGCTTTACTGGAATGTGATCAACGATAACTTCGTTGATCAGTTGTAATGAATTGGGTAGGTTTGGATGCTTATATCTACAAATTCAATCGGATATTGGTCAGTTTATAGTAGCCATGGTTTGGCTACTATAGTTAGCAATTATCAAAACATTGAGTATTTACTTATTGGTATCGATAATTTTCTTACGGTCTTTTAAGCGCTATAAAAAGCCTCTCATAAAGGTGAAAATTGCCAATAATCTGATTTGCCTTTATGTGCTGTTTAATGATTGGCTGCCTGCAATACAGAGGTATTCAAATACGGTGGAATCAGTACCCGAATGGGTCGCGGACTGATGCTAAATTCGACTGTACTTTCAGCTTCGATATCGCGATTGCGGAAGTAATCACCATCAACCTGCAATGGATAAGATTTTTCATGCAGGGTACAAGCGATGTTTTTTCCTGAGAAAAACTGCATAGGCAGGTTTGCGGGCTTGCGTTGCAAGATTTTCATGGCTTTGATCAGTTCGTGTTGATGTCGTGCACCGGGTAAGAATCCCAGTACCAGTTCGTTTTTGGAGGGATTAGCCGCAGGCACGAGTTGCAAGTTTCTGGCATAAGCTGAATTGTTGGCGATGATGATATATCCGGAACCATGATCGATCACTGGTTCGCCGTCAATACTGACGGATACCGTTGGATGATGCAATGCACACAAAGCCTTGAGTCCATGCCAGACATAGATTGAATCATTCAAAGGGCCTTTTCTTTTACCAATATTTTTAACCGTGAGCGAATCTAGGCCCATTGATGCCATATTGAAAAATGGTTTTTCCCCTTGAATACCTTTACCACTGATCAAACCGTAAAATTGTTGCAGACAAGTACCCGCAGTGATTGATTGCAGCAGATCTTCCGCGCTGGCACTCATTTCATAAAACCGTGCAAATAGAGACTCATTTCCGCCTGGAATCGCATAAATGGGCGTGGCGGTTTTATTGATGATATCTAAAAGCTTGCGTATTGTTCCATCGCCACCGACTACCACAACCAGGTCGCTGGCAGCGATGTCATCAGCGATACGCATGTAACCTTTCATTTTTTTCTCAGATGTGCGCACTTCAACGGTCTTACCATGGAACATCAACTCCGTTTCCAGTTTGCAAGCCATGGCTTCAGTGTTTCCTGCGCTGGATATTGGATTGTAAATAATCAGAATCTTTTGTGGAGAGGGGATTTTGATGACCATCGGGTTGTGTTGAAATAAAAGATTGTCTTTCATATCTGAGTTTAAAAATTTCTCTAATTGTTAGAATAAATCATAAATGAATCAAAATGATAGTGCTATTGATAGTACTTTAGCGACAATTTCAATCAACCGGGATCACCTTAACATCTGACCATATCTGACGACACCAGGATGGATCAATGGGCGGCATGCCGTCCTTGATCCATTGCACCAAATATTTGGCCGTGTTGGGGTAAGTTACTTGAATAGCCTTGGATTCATACAGCCATTGCTCAATTATTTTCGCATCGACGCTATGCATCATTTTTCCGTATCCTAATAGTTGAAGAGCCGCTGCATTGGAAGTTTGTTCCATTTGTGCATGCACGGGTTTTACCAGGATTTTCTTGCCCAGTTGCAACGATTCACTGGCCAGCTCAAAACCAGCGTTGCAAATGATGCCGGCACAATCTGACAAATCTTTTTGGAACCCATGCAGAGACAATGGTTTGCAATGAATATGCGCATAAGGCGAAGCCACATTCTCTGGAGAATAAATAAAGAATTCAAATTCCTTGAAGGGCGATAACAGTTTCATCACATGCTGCTGATCTTCAAAGGGCAGATAGATAACTACCTTGTTTCTTTGTACCTGCTGAGTAATGATCGGAGTTTCAATCACAGGCGGCAAAATAGGTTGATCGAAATGATGCCAATGCAAACCGATGCCAATATCAACCGGAGCAAAATTTCTCATAACCGCTTCAGAAACCGGATCAGTGCCTGCGCGGGGAATGTGATATTGGAATGCATATTGATGACTGATACCTATGGTTTTTTTGTTCTGTTGACGCGCCGCCCAAGCAGTTATTGGTTCGTAATCACAAATCACCACATCGTAACTACTCAAATCCAACTGTTTGATATCTTTTATAAAACGTAGTGGTTTGGATTGCAATACTGTTTGCAGATGATTGATTTTGCCATTCTGAGTGCTGAACGTCAGGCCATTGCGCCATTGATAGCCGTTAAACACTTCCATATCAAAGAATTTATCTTGCGGTCTGCCAGTAAATTGATAAGTGACTTCAAGATTAGCAGCTTGTAGTTCTCTGGCCATGATGCGACCGCGAGTGATATGACCATTACCGGTTCCTTGGATGCCATAAAATATTTTCATTTCAATGTGTTCCTAAGCTTCTGAAAGCGACATGCATACATGAGTACAATGACCTGATACCGTTCAGCAAAGCTTTTGATGTGTTATTGGAAATTGATTTGCATGAAACCTGCGAAGGGTAATAATCTGCTGGGACAGAGCAGTGATTATTTCTTGGTTTCATATTCAAGCTGCTTTCTTACTGGCAAGTAACTCTTCCTGAATATGATTTTTGTATTGCTCAAAGCGTTCAGACCAGAAAACCAACTCCAGTGATCCGTCGGTGTGTTCCAGCAGAGTCGAGCAGCTCTCCACCCAATCGCCATCATTGCAATACAAAATTGAATTAATTTCTCTTAATTCGGCATGATGTATATGCCCACAGACAACACCATCGACACCGCGTTCGTGCGCCAGATGCGCCAATGCATCTTCAAAACTGCTGATGTAACTGACTGCATTCTTAACCTTCAATTTTAGATAAGCAGCCAGTGACCAGTAGGAGAAACCGAAGAATTTGCGCAAGCTATTGATATAGTGATTGAGGTCCAATAAAGTGTCGTAGGCGACATTTCCCAATTTAGCAAGCCAACGGCTGTTTTTGACGATGACATCAAATTCATCGCCATGCATTATCAGCAATTTTTTCCCTTCGGCTGATGTGTGCACATAATCTTGATGAATCTCGATGTTGCCGAATACATGACTGACACAATCCCGTAATGCCTCATCATGATTGCCGGGAATATAAATGACTTTGGTGCCATGCTTAGCTTTGCCTAAAATCGACCGAATCACATTAGTGTGTTCTTGCGGCCAGTAAGGATTCTTTTTGATGCTCCAAAAATCGACAATGTCGCCGACTAGGAAAAGATAATCCGTTTCGACAGAATGCAGAAAATGCAAGAGCGCATCGGCTTGGCAACCGCGAAATCCGAGATGAACATCTGAGATCCAAACACTTCTGACTTTGATAGGAGCTGTATTTTTCACCATAAATGCCTTTTTAATTGGGTTATTCATGGCATCACAGCTTAAAGAGGGTTTATGAAGCTACGTTGAAGTATTTGTTAAATATTCATGAAATGTTTATTAAAAAGAGGAGAGGGCGCTTTCTATCAAAATGACGTGCAACAACTGTCATTTGGAAATTTTTTCTGTCACTACAGCAAAATTCTTACGGTTGTGTAGAGGTCTATTTTATCTTGGAAACACTTTTGTTACCTGGTGGCATATTTGTACCTTCTTGTGATAATTAGTTTACTAACCTATACTTTTTATAAAGCACTAAACTAGCAGCTATTGATAATAGCTGATGAGTTTTGATAGTTCACTATCAAGTTCATCAGGTTGTTTTTTCCAACGCCATTCGGATTCTTTTAAATGCAGCTCAAAGCTTACCAGTGGTCGAAGGTGAAGCCTCTATTTTATTATCAATTCAACGTAGTATCAGGGGTTTTTCAACAGGCTGTCTGAATTACTACAGGAAATCTCAGCAATCGTGTGCAACCACTGTATTGCCGCCACATGCTTTTGCTTGACACACGGCTTGATTGGCTGCTTTGGATAGCTCGGTAAAATCTTCCATTGAATCTTGGCTTATTTCAGCGACACCAAAGCTTGCGGTTATACTCAAATTAGCAGGCTTTAGATTTTCAATCGATTTACGAATCTTTTCTGCAATGATCGCTGCATTTGAAATATCGCAGTGTGACAATAGCAACACAAATTCCTCTTCTTCATGGCGAGCAGCGACATCCTCTTTTCGAATAGATTGAGAAAGTATAGAAGCGATTTCTTTCAATACGCAATCGCCCGTTGATTGGCCATATGTTTCACTAATTTGTTTGAGTTGATCAATACTAACGTTAATTAGACTGTAGGATATGTTGTGTCGTGTTGCTTCACGCAGCCTGGATAGTGCGGTTTCCATCAGAAAATCATAATTGTACAAACCCGTTACCGGATCTTTCATGGCAGAAATGACTGATTCACTTGTGCTACATCTCTGCATACGCATCTTGTCTAATAATTTCTTGTTAATAATCAAATTGCTGACTCTTGCAAGCAATTCTTCCTGAACCAACGGTTTGGTGACGTAATCATTGGCACCTAAGCGCAATAACTCTATTTTGTGCGCGGCATCATCCAAAACTGAAAATACCAATAAAGGAATATCTTTTTTATTCTCATCTTCAAGATGACGTATTGCCTTGACGGTTCCATAGCCATTAAGCTTTCCTTTAAGCAATATATCCGTCAGCACTAAATCATAGGAATTTTTTCTGAAAGCTTCGATACCTTCTTCACCGTTTACGAAATGATCGACCGTATATCCACTTTCTCTAAGAATGGTAGCTGTCGGATTTGCAATTGCTGCATTATCTTCTATATAAAGAATATTGCCAGACATGGCTTTATTAGATTTCTTCCTAAAAAACTGCGCTGCATAACTGGTAATTTTATCTAATTCATGCTTAGCAAATATTTCCGTCACACCGGCTGAAAATGCTTCATCCAATAATTTCTTATCCTCATTGGACGTGACCATAACCACAGGGATTTGGCGGGTACGCAAATCCGCTCTTAGCTGTGACGAAAATTTATGCACATCCATATCTTGCAAGTGCATTGCAATAAATATCAGATCGAAAGATTGCTCTTTCAACAGCATCAGAGCTTCACTTCCTGTTGAGACCTGCTTGGTTCCAAATCCACCCGATTCAATCGCTGAAGATAGAAGTTTCTGGTAAGTTCTGGATGGTTCAACAATGAGTCCTTCCATATTCTGATGCTCCCTCTCAATTACACAAATTTAGTTTTTCAGTAAGATCAAACGTATTGCTATTAAAAAATATATTTCTATAGCGACATAACTACTGATTTTTTTAGAGGAATCTTCTAAGAAAGCGCAAGGTGCGAGTAACAGAACCAGAGAAAATACAGGAAATTACTAAGAAAACATACTAATTAATAATAGGTAAACCCCCGGCTTTGCCGGGGGACTCCCAAAGGTTTGACCGTTACGGCAGTCGTCGTAACGTTCTAGTCCCAACCACGAGACGAGGAGTCAAAAATGAAGGAGTACCAAAG
>JAGOKN010000011.1 GCA_017994575.1 Nitrosomonas sp. | reverse complement strand
CGAATCCATACCGTGTGAGTATGCAAATGTCCTTTGATACCAGATCCAAAATATCGCTACCAGCAGCATGGTCGCCATGCCCAGTTTGTAGTACTTCGAATCGTACCACAGCGACATGTCGTAGTTATCGCTCGAACTCGCGCTCGTTGTGCCATAGGTTGTTGCCATTTTGTTACCTCCTATTAATTATTATGTTAGCTAATAGAACAAGTGTTTAGTATAGAAAACAGCCGCTAACTAAACACTATTTATTAGACAGACACTTCCTCGAGGAAAGTTCCCATCAATTCAGAAAATCAATAAAGACCAACTCCATACGGAAAAAATACTGCATTTTTAGATTCAGAACAGTATTTTTTATGTTCTGGAAATAAATAAATTCGATTACAGATAGTTAGTCTATCCATAGATGACTGCCTAAATCAGAAATACATCACCCATCCGTGTATCAAATATACGTCTGTCATAAAACTGTAACATTTCTATTATATAAAGATCGCCATCTTAAATCGCTTACTTTCTAATCCCTGGATCAAAAATAGACCATGAAATTATTCAGACTTACTTGGGCGGTTGTCGCTGCTACAAATGCACTCACCCTATCCAGCGCTTATGCGTTGGATCTCTATGTTGATACCAAAACCAAGCAAATTTTTGCTGAACCAGGGCCTGGTAGGGTGCATATGGGCACATTCGAAAAATCTGATAAAACATCTGCTAAAAAAGAAACCGCAGATTCCAACGCGCAAACTATTCCCGTCGTACCGCAGCCTATTGCCAACTCGACTGAATTAAATACCATTCGCGAAGATCTGCAATTAAAAGCCAGCAAAATTGAAGCACTGGAAGAGCGCGTTAAGCAAGCCGAAAAAGTTAAAATGAAGCCAGTTCCAGGTTTACACTACGAATCCAAAGATGGAAATTTCACTGCATCCCTTGACGGACGGATTCAAATTGACTCTCAAGCAAATGTCATCAATGAAGTGTTACCGGCAACCGGCGCACATTTACCCAATGAATTAAATAGTGGCGCCAACATTCGCCGTGCTCGCCTTGGTGTCGAAGGCTCATTCTACAAGAACTGGGACTATAAATTTGAATACGACTTTAGCCGTGGTGCGGGTACCGTTGCTGCCGGTATAACGGACGCCTTTATTCGCTATAACTTTGACAGTCCGCTTTCATTAAAAATTGGCTCGTTCAAGGAACCTTTCAGTTTGGAAGAAGCCACCAGCAACCGTTTCTATACGTTCATCGAACGTCATATGTCCGTCAACACTTTTGTAGATAACCCCAATACTTACAAAACAGGTATCGGGATCAATTATGCGGTTCCTCGATGGCAAACAGGATTGGCTTTCCAAACCGAACCGGTGGGTGGATTTGGTCAGTCAGTCAGCTCGGTTAACGCCAATGGCAACCAAAGCCGCAATAATGGTTCTGGCGATATCGGCTGGCAAGGTATCGGACGCATCTCCGGTAGACCATGGATGATTGATGAAACAAAATTCTGGCACTTCGGTGTTTCAGCAGGTCATACTACCGTCAATAATCAATACCGGGCTGATGGTACGTTCTCTCAAGCCAATGCAACTGCGGGTCAAAATTCTGGTGGCATGTCGTTTGTCGGCTTCCTCGGAACAAACGTTGATCGCACCAACGTGCTAAATACAGGCAACCTGACTTCGGGCTCCAGTGATTCACCTGATGCACGCAGAATCGATAGCTATGATCGATATGGTGCTGAAACAGCGTTAGTATATGGCCCATTCTCAGCACAAGCAGAGTATTTACGCACCAATATCAATGGATTGAATTATAGTGGCGAACATCTCACTGGCTACTATGGCTATTTAAGCTATTTTTTAACCGGCGAGTCCCGCGCTTATCATGTTAGAAATGGTGCATGGAATAGAATTGTTCCCAATAAATCTTTTCACTGGAATGGAACTGGCTTAGGTGCTTGGGAATTCGCTGTCGGTTATGACTACCTCAACATGAATAACGGGAAAATTCGCGGCGGTGAAGCCGACATGATTCGGTTTGCATTAAACTGGTATCCGCATACACATGTTCGCGTAATGACTAATGTTAATCATGTGTTGAATCTCAACACAGCTGGTGTCGTCAACTACAACGCAGCAGGAGAGCCTATTGCAAATGATCGCAGCCAAGGTTTTCATGATGCCAATATTACTTCTTTCTTGACACGCGTTCAGGTAGATTTCTAAGCTACTGGGAGGTCTTTGCAAAATCACGTAAATTTTTCACCTTATCGCAATTTAGGATTTTTTGTAAGTGGTCGGGTATTTTTTAGCCCTTTTTCCGCAAATGATCCAGGAAGAATCACGCCAAACCGATTATTACCGGTTGAAAGGGCGCAATATCCCTGTGTTTACGTGATTATTCGACTGTTGGCAAAAGAGTTTGGATAGTCTTTTCAAGTTATACGCCATCGCCAGTAGACTGTGCCATGCATGTGCTTTGGTTAGGCCGCGGTAACGTACAATTTTGCCATTGAACCAACGTACTTGGCTGCCAAAGGTGCGCTCTACCACATAACGGGCTTTTGTGATCAGAGACCTCTGCATAGCTGGCTTTATCGAATGTGTTAGCTCTGTAAGCATTTGATTTAATTATGATGGAAATAAACAGAAAAGCTCAAAAACACAGTTATGCAGAGATCTCAATTACACTCAAAAATTAAACCCTTCAAGGCAGGAATGATATTCCACCTGATTTCAATGTCAGTTCCCTATCGATTGTAACGTACCCTACCATTCTGATGAGATCAACACCGTTGATCGCTGCATCGAATATTCGCTATTGATGCACTTTGACCGCCAATTGCAATAGTTTCGAACTGATATCCAATCCCGACTTGCGCGCTGCCGCCAAGTTGATTTCAAAAACGATCTTCTCATTGAGAACGCTCATATTAATGACAATGCCTTGGGATATCGCATTGGGACTATCCGCTAAGGTAAGAATTGATTTATCTTGTAAATCAATCAAAGTGCTTGATAGGTTGTTACTCACTGATTTTGAGAAAAATATTACCTGGCACTGAGTTAACTTCTCGGCGCTTTGGACACGCGCCACTCGAATATGGCGCTTACCAACAGATCTATTATGTAACTTATCGAGTTCGTGCTTGAAATAATCTTCCCCATAAACACACAGTTGGATGGTCTCACTCGTATTGTCAGGCCATTGCGTAAAGACAATAAAGTTATAAATGAATGCCGCCTTGACTTGATATTCCAGCATATCATCAGCCATGGCCACCGGCTGAACAATGGGCACACCGAAACTCAGCCAGAAAACCAATAAGCAATGACCAACGCTTCGCTTTAAAAAGTCGTCAGGAGGTCTGAATAGTCGATTTAGAAAATGCATATTCATGTATCCTCGCTAGAAGCGCCACTGCACTCCAGCGTAAACTCCACGCGGAATAAACACGGGTACCATCGGAAGAAAGTCAGATGCAAACTCCCTGTGATGTTGACTAAATAGGTTTTGACCGACGACGAACAGCTCAGTATTTTTTGTCGGTTTATATGCCAGCTTTGCATCCATCGTGACATAGCTCGGGATATTGTAAAATGAGATGGCACTGGTGTAGCGCAACCAAAGATTGAGCTGCAATCTTTCAGAAAAATCGTAGTTTGAACGAACCGACAATTGATGCTGAGGGTTCGCCTTGTTTGCGGCGCCTGCGGAGGAATCCTGTTTGTTAAAGGCGCTATTAGAAGAAAAATCTATATTAAGAAAGCTATAGCTACCTTGCAAGCGCCAATTATCTTTGGGTTTCCAATCAATCGATGTTTCAACACCATAGGTTAGAGCCGATCCATGATTATTAAACGCAACAGGAAATAGGAGTTGTCTCGGCAATCCTGCGCTGAGTGAAAGCGCACCTAAGCTTGTGTCACGCAATTGACTGTAATCATTGATAAAACCAGCTATATCGATGGAAGCCTGGGGGGAGAATTGATGCCGGTATCCCAGTTCGTAAGCAATGAGTTTTTCTGCTTGAAAGTTTTTGTTGCCATGCATTAACACGGTGATAGGAAACGGTAAGCCAGAGAATCCAGGGAAAGACTGAAATTGTGGTGTTAGCGTTAGATTAATGGTGCCATCAATTTCACCGCGAGAAGGCGTTCTCACCGCACGGGATACGGCCATCCAGATTGAATTCTCATTATTGGGCGTCCACATCAGGCGTGCATTGGGTTGTATTTCCATCCCGGTGAAATCGTTATGTTCGAATCGGCTGCCCAGACTGAATAACAAACGATCCGGTATCAACGTGATGTCATCGCGGATGAAAGTGCCGATCAGGTGGTTTGTCCGCTCGCGAGGGGAAAAGGTCGACAAACCGGTCTCAAACAGTTTGTTATGGTAAAGCCGGTAATTCGATCCCCAGGTTATACGGTGCCGATCGAATAACGGAAAGCGGTATTGCATATCGATATCAAAGCTCTCGGCATGCATTTTGCTCATTGGTTGCAGTACCGCCAAATTGCGGTCGTAGTAAGCTTGCAGCATGAATGAAGAATGTTCAGAGAAAGTCCGATCCCAGCGAAAACGTATATTCCCCCCTTCGTTATGCCCGCGTATCGCACCTGTTGAAGTAGGCGATATACTCAGAGCATTTTTTTCGAGAGTACTTCCATCAAAATTGGAGAAAAGATCTCCCTGCAACGTAAACTGATCTATGCCACGACTATGATCCAAGCGGAATCCACCTCTAGCCGAATGCCATTGATCGTGAGTATTTGCGCCGGATAACGATTGCGTGTGGTCGCGTGTGAATCCTTTGGCGTAGACACGGAAAGGCGTTTCCTCGTTGATTTTTCCGCCGTAGCGCGCGCCCACAAAAGCCTGTTCGAAACTACCACCCCCGGCGGTAAGCAGTGTTCCCTGGGTATCGGCGGCTTTCTTGGTGATAATATTAATGACGCCATTGACTGCATTGGATCCCCAGGATACTGTAGCAGGGCCGCGAATCACTTCGATGCGCTCGATATCTTCCATCAGCGTATCTTGCTGTTCCCATAACACGCTTGAAAATACTGGTGAATATACGCTGCGGCCATCCATAAGCACTTGCAGTTTATTGTCATAGATACCATTAAAGCCACGGATACTGACAGCCCATTTATCTGTGCCTACACGCTCCACCTGCACACCTGGCGCCATTCTCAATGCATCTGGAATATTTGTTGCACCTGAGCGGCGGATATCATCCTGCGTAATCACAAAAACTGCTGATGGTATCTCTGCCAACTTCTGTGGGCGTCTGGATTCTGTCGTCACATTAACATTCATTAGTTCTTCGATACTGAGATTGAGCAATTGATTATTTGTCGATTGATTTCCGGCCACTGCAAAACTTGCGGCACAAACCATCGCAATGAAAATTAACTGTTTCAATATCTTCAGAACATATTCAAAGATCAATTCAAACCATAGTGTGCTCATGAGCGCATGAAATTTCTTCATCTTATATTCTTCTCTAAAAACGCCACTCAATGCCGGCATAGATCCCTCTGGGTATGCGCGCGGGTATTGATGGAATGAAATCGGATTGCGATTCTTGATGATGCTGACTCAGCAAATTCTGCCCAACGACAAACACTTCGGTGTTATTAATTGGTTTCCAAGCGAGCTTGGCATCCATCGTGACATAATTGGGAATATGGTAGAACGTCAAACCGCTGACATAGCGCAACCAGAGATTGAGTTGTAATCTCTCTGAAAAATCATAGTTGGAGCGTAATGAAAATTGTTGATGCGGATTGGCCTTGTCCGCACCTCCCGAAGTTGAATCCAATTGTTTGAATTCGGCACTGGAATTCATATGAATGTTCAGATAGGAATAACTACCCTGCAGGCGCCATTTTTCATACGGTCGCCAATCAATCGAGGCTTCCACGCCATAGGAATGCGCAGAAGCCTGATTACCAAAAAAGATAGGCAAAACTAGGTGAGAATGAATGCCAACACCCTGGGTCATCTGACCAAATCTAAAATCCCGCAGTTGGCTATAGTCATTAAAGAAACTGGCGATATCAATCGATGCATTCGATGCAAATTGATGCCGATAGCCCAGCTCATAAGCAATTAGTTTTTCGGAATCGAAACGATTGTTGCCCTGCACCACCATCATGACCGGAACCGGCAATGTCGGCATACCCGGGAATGATTGCATCACTCTACCTGCAATCGTGACATCATTCTCACCGCGGGAGGGTATGCGCACTGCACGCGATACCGATATCCAAAGCGAATTCTGCTCATTGGGAGTCCACATCAAACGCCCGCTCGGTTGCACCTCCAAGCCGGTAAAATCATTGTGATCAATTCGTGTACCCAGTGATAACCGTAACTGATCCGGTAATAACGTAATCTCATCGCGAACAAATGCACTGATATTGTGATTGGTTTTCTGTTGCGGAGTAAAAGTCGTCAGTTCTGTCTCTGGAACCTTGTTGTTATATAACCGATAATTGATACCCCAAGTCACATCGTGATGGATAAAAAGAGGCAAACGGTGTTGAAAATCCACATCGAAACTTTCTGCGTATTTTGTCCACGGCGCTAGCTGGTTATGCACCCGGTCGTAATACGTTTGCAGCATGATGGAGGATTTATCCGAGAAATTCCGATCCCAGCGCAAGCGGATGTTTCCCCCTTTTTCTTTCGCATCCGCGATATCCAGACGAGTGAAAGGCGCGGCCAATGCAGGTTGTAGCAGGCTATCCCCGATGCTGTTAATGAACACATCGCCCTGCACTGTTAGCTGATCGATCCCACGGCTATGATCGAGTCGAAAACCTGCCCTGGCAGACTGCCAGTCATCCCTCACGCTCACTCCTGATAGCGAATGCATCGGATCCCTACTGAATGCTTTGGCATACACGCGAAAGGGCGTTTCTTCATTAAGCTTGCCACCATAACGCACGCCCACAAAACCACGTTCAAAACTACCACCGCCACCGGTCAACAAAGTGCCTTGTGTATCGGCGGCTTTTTTAGTGATGATATTGATCACCCCATTGACAGCATTGGCCCCCCACACAGTGGCACCGGGACCACGGATTACTTCGATACGCTCGATATCTTCCATGAAGGTATCTTGCTGACTCCATATCACCCCGGAAAATAGCGGTGTATAAACACTGCGGCCATCCATCAGCACTTGTAGCTTGTTGGCAAAGCGACCATTAAAACCACGCACGCTGATCGCCCATTTATCCGTACCTAGACGAGCGACTTCAACACCTGGAGCCATACGCAAAGCCTCGGGAATACTGGTCGCACCCGAGCGGCGAATATCATCTTGTGTGATCACGAAAATTGCGGAAGATACTTCAGAAAGTTTCTGCGAGCGTCTCGATGCAGAGGTAACTTCAATTTTCATCAGCTCCTCGATACTCATGGTTAACAACTCATTATCGATAGATTTAGCACCGCCCACAGACTTACTGCCAGCCATCGCACAATTTGCTAAGCAGCCGAAAATAATGAAGAGTAAACACCTCATATTCAATAGCGTTTTTGGGCTGTGATTCAATAGCGTTTTTGGGCTGTGCAATGAAATCACAAGTAATAATTAATGGTTGGAAAGCAGCATCGCAGTCGTGGATTGTTATTTGTCAAACGAACGAGATTTATGCTGTGACTCATAAATCGTTATAGTAATGGACAATCAGGATATTTAAAGTCGCGATTACGGCAATTTCAACCTCCCTTTTTAGCAAAAACGAACAAGCATTTAGCTACCGGTGTTATTGAAATCGGCATTCAATTCCTATCAGGACGTTTCTACCAGCAGCAATAGATAAAATATAACCTGTTTTGTTAATGCAGATGTTGTGGTCTTTATTCTGGATTCAATAGGTTATTTCAGAAAAAAACCTTGGTTTTCCTCCGCCTCCAGCGGATCATGCGTGAAGAATCCCTCCTAAAAATGAATGAAGGCAATCAGATTGGTGCGAATCTTTTCCAGGAATCAGGATTGATCGACAGATGCTTTGAGAATTTTGCATTTCTGTTGCTCAAATTCCGCTTCCGTTAATGCGCCTTTATCTCGTAATTGTTGCAATCGTTCTAAGGCGACAATGTGATCAATCTTTTGCTGTTCGACCTCAAGAACCATAGCATCCGTGTCATTCGCTGTGACCGGAGGCGCTTTCACCAAACCTAAAAAGCAGCCAATTTTAGTGAGCATTATTTTTAACAAGCGCCATAGCTTGGGCAACGCCCAGATGGCAATCATCAAGAACACAACAAATAATACCAGGAAAACTTCCGGATGCTTCAGAGCGGTCCAAAGTCCGGACAGTACCAGAACATCCCCTGACAGGGATGCCGTCCAGTTGGAGAAAGGCTCAGGCGAGGTATTAATCAGCAGACGGGTACCCGCTTTGGTTGCATGGCTGGTGGCCGCCACTCCTCCTCCCAAAATTCCGGCGGCAATTTCCAGCGCGGGGGTGACATCACCCACAGCGCCTGCTGCCAGCATCGCTCCTGCCGGAATACGAATAAACGTGTGAATGGAATCCCACGCCGAATCCAATCCGGGAATCTTGTCCACAAAAAATTCAATGAAATACATGATACCCGCAGCGCCAATCACCAGTGGATCTTCCAGCGCTGACAATTCGGTCGGCAAATCGATATTACCGGTAGATCCCCCCAAGCCAAGCACCAGCAACACGGCATACAGATTAACACCACTTGCCCAGGAAACACCCATCATTAAAGCAACGGTTGCTATTAAGGCTTCATAATTTTCCATATTCTGCCTGTTTAATTAAAAGAGTTAATAAGACATTGAAATTTACCACACACAGATTTATGCGGAACCTCTTACCTGATCATCAATGCTCAAGCTCAAGATTCCGATGATTGTCAGCCGCCACGAATCAACAAGATCGGAATATGTGCCATGCGCATGACGCCTTCCGCAATGCTACCCAGCAACATGCGATTAAAACCGGATCGACCATGGGTGCCGATAATGATCAAATCGGCCAGGCTATTTTTAGCTTCATTGATAATCACATTGGCTACCCGCTCACCTTGCGTTTCCAGCAATCGGATATCGACCATCACGCCAGCCTGAAGAAATTTATTCTGAGCTTGCGCCAGTATTTTTTCTCCGCTGTAGCGCATGGTCTGTACTAATTCTACATAGTTCAGGTAATTTTCATTATCAAAATACCAAATATCTTCCAATACATGAATCAGTTCAATCCGTGAATTCTGTTGTTGTGCAAATTTAATTGCTTCATCCAGCGCACGTTCTGAAGTTGCGCTGCCATCAATCGGTACTAAAATTCTCTGATACATGATCCATCCTCAAAAGTGATGTTTGATAAAGTCATGCCAATAATAAAGCTTGCAAGCAAGCTTTATATTAACTGATCTCTATCTGATTCTGAAATAACAAAAACAATTGTAGAGTATTGGGAATTGCAACGAGAGAAAATCATCACGACCAACCAGTCTGAAAAAGGATAATGCATCTATCCTATTTGAAATGCAGCGTTACCGATAAGAGCGTAACCGGTTAACCAAACTTGCCGGTAATGTAATCCTCAGTGGCTTTTTGCTTGGGTGTGGTAAAGATAAGATCGGTGTTACCAAATTCAATCAATTCTCCCAGATACATATAAGCCGTATAGTCGGAAACCCGCGCGGCCTGCTGCATATTGTGAGTGACAATGACGATGGTGTAATCTTCTTTCAATTTGAAGATCAGGTCTTCAATATGTGCAGTAGAAATTGGGTCGAGCGCTGAAGTCGGTTCGTCGAGCAAAACGACTTCCGGCTTCACTGCTATCGTGCGCGCAATACACAAACGCTGCTGCTGCCCCCCGGAAAGGCTGGTGCCGCTCTGATTCAGTTTATCCTTGACTTCTTCCCACAAGGCCGCTTTATGCAGCGCCCACTCAACCCGCTCGGCTAAATCATGACGGTTTAAGGATTCATACAGTTTTACGCCAAATGCTACATTATCGAAAATGGACATCGGGAATGGTGTCGGCTTCTGAAATACCATGCCCATTCTGGCTCTCAGCATATTAAGATCCTGCTTATTATCAAGAATATTCGAACCATCCACCATGATTTCGCCTTTGGCCATCTGACTGGGATAGAGTTGATACATGCGGTTGAATGCGCGCAGTAGCGTGGATTTTCCACATCCGGAGGGACCGATGAAAGCGGTCACTTTGTTCTCCAGAATCTCCATATTGATGGATTTCAGCGCATGAAATTTGTCGTAATAGAAGTTCAAATCATTAATGGTGACTTTGGATACATTAGCTCGCATAAGATGTTCTCGGTGTTTAATTGGATAACGTGTGTTTACGCATGAATAGTCGTGCCGCGATATTGAGTCCCAAAACACTCAGCGTAATGAGTAGCGCTCCAGTCCAGGCTAATGCTTGCCAATACTCGTAGGGACTCATGGCAAACTGAAAAATGACCACAGGCAAATTAGCCATGGGGCGATCCATGTCCGAGCTCCAGAATTGGTTATTCAGTGCAGTAAATAGCAAGGGCGCCGTTTCTCCGCTGATGCGCGCAACCGCTAATAATACACCGGTCATAATGCCGACTTTGGATGCTCGCCATGTGACCAGTGTGACCACTTTCCATTGCGGCGCTCCCAAAGCAGCAGCGGCCTCGCGCAGGCTGTCAGGGATGAGTCGCAGCATATCCTCAGTAGTTCGCACGACCACTGGAATGACAATGAGCGACAATGCCAGCGCCCCTGCCCAGCCGGAAAAATGTCCCACTTTCGCAACATAAACGGTATAAATGAAAAGGCCGATCACAATCGACGGAGCGGACAGCAGAATATCGTTGACAAAACGTGTAGTAGGCGCAAGCCACCCTCGCTGGCCGAATTCAGCCAGATAGGTACCCGCCATGATACCCACCGGAGTACCGATCAGAGTGGCAAGCGTAACCATCGCCAAACTACCGACGATAGCATTCAGCAAGCCGCCGGTACTGCCTGGTGAGGGTGTCATTTGGGTAAATATATCCAAGCTGATGCCACTCAAACCTTTATCCAGCAGAGTCCATAAAATCCAGAATAACCAAAATAAGCCAAACAACATGGCCAGAAACGAGAAAGTCAGATTAATGGCATTGATGATGCGTCGACGAGTATAAATTGGAATCATAAGCAATCTCTACGTGATATTACCTTCGCGCTTCTTGAGTTGCGCCAACAGAATCTTGGAGCACGCCAATACGATGAAAGTAATAAAAAACAAAATCAAACCCAGCTCAATCAAGGCCGAGGTATATAGCTCGCCATCAGCCTCAGTAAATTCATTTGCCAGCGCTGAGGCGATACTATTTCCCGGCATGAATAGGGAGGCATGCAATTGATGCGCATTGCCGATCACGAATGTGACCGCCATGGTCTCTCCCAAGGCACGGCCAAGACCGAGCATAATGCCGCCGACGACACCGATCTTGGTATAGGGAAGCACCACGTTCCAGATGACTTCCCAAGTGGTTGCCCCCAGTGCATAAGCGGATTCTTTCAGCATGAGAGGAACCACTTCGAAAACATCACGCATGACTGCAGCTATAAAAGGAATCACCATAATCGCCAGAATGATGCCGGCCGTCAAAATACCAATGCCCATAAAGGAACCTTCAAACAACAATCCAATGCCCGGTATCTGTCCTAATGTGTTTTGTAGCCAGGGTTGGATGGTTTTAGCAAACAAAGGCGCAAATACGAACAACCCCCACATGCCATAAATAATGCTGGGAATGCCCGCCAGTAGCTCAATGGCCGTACCCAGCGGGCGGCGTAACCAGGGAGGAGATAATTCCGTCAGAAACAGCGCAATGCCAAAACTGACCGGGATGCCGATCGACAAAGCAATCAGTGAAGTAACCAACGTACCAATGATAGGTACCACTGCACCAAATTTTTCGGTAACAGGATTCCAGTCGGCGCTAACCATAAAATCAAAGCCAAACGCTTTAATGGCCGGCAAACTGCCTATTAACAAAGAACCTATGATAGCCGCCAACAATGAGAAGACGACCAGTGTAAAAAACCAAGTGGTTTTACGAAAAATCAGATCAATCAGGCGTTGTTGCTTTAATTTTTCTTCAGAATGTGCTTTTGACATCTATTGCTTCTTCAAGCCAAAGAATAGCTAATTATGTTTCTAAGAATTATCTTCAATCCATATGGCAAAGGCTGCAAAGCGACTTACGCTAGCGCACATTACCCATACCTTCACATTAGGCACAACACGAAAATCATTTGCAGCCCTATAGGTTGAATCGACGATTATTGGTTAACGGAGTAAATATCTTTTCCATCTTTGGTTTTGAGGTTGGCTCCCCAGGAAGCTTCGATCAGCTTCACTGTGCTATCGGGCAACGGGATGTAATCCAAATCCAGCGCCATTTCATCGCCTTTGGCAAAGGCCCATGCAAAGAATTTCAATACTTCTGCCGCTTGAGCAGGATTGGCCTGAGATTTGTGCATCAGAACAAAAGTGGCGCCGGTAATGGGCCAGCTATCCTGTCCAGCTTTATTGGTCAGAATCTCATAGAATCCCGGTGCTTTGTCCCACTGTGTATTCGCAGCAGAAGCCTGCAGACTGCTCTCCGTAGGTTTCACATAGGCGCCATCCAGGTTCTGTAGCTGCACATAGTTCATCTTGCTTTGTTTTACGTAAGCAGCTTCAACATAGCCGATGGAATTTTTGATTTGCCTGACAAAATTAGCCACCCCTTCATTACCTTTTCCACCCGTGCCAATTGGCCAGGCCACGGAAGCATCAGCACCCACCTTTTGTTTCCATTCCGGACTGACTTTGCTCAAATAATCGGTAAACAAGAAAGTGGTGCCGGAGCCATCAGCACGATGGACTACGGTAATGTTACTTGCTGGCAGCGTTATTCCAGGATTCAAATCGACAATGGCAGGATCATTCCATTGTTTGATTTTTCCCAGAAAAATATCTGCCAGAACTACTCCTGTTAATCTCACCACACCTTCTTTGACTCCATCCAGATTGATCACTGGAACCACGCCTCCCACGACTGTCGGAAACTGAATCAGACTCTCTTTTTCTAATTCTTGCACGGTCAGCGGCTTGTCAGTTGCTCCAAAATCAACCGTCTTGGCTTTAATTTGCTTGATGCCCCCACCGGAACCAATGGATTGATAATTCATGCGCACACCGGTTTCTTTTTTATAGGCCTCAGCCCATTTGGCATAAATCGGATAAGGAAAGGTAGCACCAGCACCAGTAATATCGGCAGCAGAGGCTACCGTAGGGACAAGCAGTGCCGCAGCTATCAACAGCGCAGGACCGAATTGCAGCTTCATCTAAAGTTCTCCTATCGAAAAATATCGTACATAAGTTAGATGAAAATCTTAAGCGCTCCACATGACAGAATGATGACAAATCCGTTTTCAGGAGAATTTACTCAGACACCGCTTGACATGGTCAAGTAAGGGGTAGATATACCCGTGGTGGGGCGTGCCAGGAAGAAATGTCACAATTCTGATGGTATGAAGTTTTCTTAGAATGGAACTAGCTCGCAAGACGCTTCACGTGACAAAATGTTAAGTCGACGGCTTGCGGTGATAAAAATAAGCGCGAAGGTACAAGCTACACCTGCTAAAAACTAAATCACTACCAATCTGTGGAGAAAATAAAGTGGTGCGGATTTAATCAGATTTTTTAATGCCATATAATTTCATCCTGTAAGTAAAGGTAGACGGTTTAATGCCCAGTAATTCCGCGGCGCCGTCCGTGCCGGATATGCGCCAGTTTGCGTGCCGCAAGACTGCATACATGTTTGCTTTTTCCTTCTCACGAAAAACTATCTCGGTAACGAATTCTGTTTCCTCGATGGGTATATAGGCCGATATTTGCTTGGCTTCATGGCTGCCGGGCATCGCGAGATCGAGTCTGAGTCGCTTGCCTTTTGTCAGAATGACAGCCCGTTCCATGACATTTCTAAGCTCTCTGATATTACCCGGCCAATGATATTTATTCAGACTGTCAAGTTGTTGTTGAGTTAATGATAAAGGCTCATGTCCCAGTTCTGTGCAGATGCTCTGCAGGAAATGGACTGCTAATGGACCGATATCTTTGATACGCTCCCTCAATGGCGGCACTTCGATCGGAAAAACACTCAGGCGATAAAACAAGTCTTCACGAAATCGTCCGGCATCGACTTCGTCCTTTAAGTTACGGTTGGTTGCAGCAATAATACGGACATCAATTTTAATTGTTTTATCATCCCCCACACGCTCAAATTCATGTTCTTGCAAAACGCGTAATAATTTTCCTTGTAAATCCAGAGGGATCTCACCGATTTCATCAAGGAAAAGAGTGCCGCCCGCTGCCAGATGAAAACGTCCAACCCGGTCGCGATGAGCACCAGTAAACGATCCGCGCACATGCCCAAAGAATTCGCTCTCAAAAAGATTCTTAGGAATAGAAGCGCAATTCACTTTCACCAGTTGCTTGTCAGCTCTGGCGCTATTCGCATGGATTGCACGTGCAACCATTTCTTTTCCAACACCGGACTCACCCAGAATCAGCACACTGGTCGGCATTTTGGCGACTGCTTCAATCTGAGCAAGCGTACGTTTTAAGGCTTGACTTTCGCCAATAATCTCGCCGAAGTTGATCGTGATATTGATTTCATCACGTAGATAATCACGCTCATGCTCCAGCAAGTCTTTCAATATTTTGATCTGCTCATACGCCGCTTCACGTTGCTGTTCGTTTCTTTTGCGCTCAGTGATGTCTCTATAGACAACAACCGCCCCTTTCAGCTCGCCATTCTCACGAATAGGCGTACTGATATATTCAACGGGAACTGGCGTGCCGTCTGTGTGCCAGAAGAATTCATCATCTCCCTGGTGTATTTCACCATCTGTAAATGCACGATAAATCGGGCATTCGTTACTTGGATATGGCCTGCCGTCCAGATGGGAATGGTGGTGGATGTTGTGCAGCGACTTTCCAATGACATCTTCGGCACGCCATCCCAGAATCTGGGTCGCTGCCTCATTTACAAAGGTTGTATTGCCTTGCGTATCAACGCCGTAAATCCCTTCTCCCACCGCTTTAAGAATCAATTCATGCGTCTTTTGCAATTGATTGAGCTCATTGATCGCACGACTGTATTCTGCTGTTTCTGTAAATACTAGCAGCGCATATTGTCGTTTGTCGTCTGCTTGTTCTATGCGCCATGCCGACAGAATGCCCCGAAGCGTAACGCTTTCGGTATGGTCCTGTTCCGACTGTAGCCGCGACAGCGATACCGGCCTGCCACTCATCACAATACCGTTCTGTATAACCTGTGTAATCTCCTTGACGAGCGCAGCATCGTTCTGCTGGTTGAATAACGCCTCGAACGGGTATGAAACAGCATCGGTGCCCGGCAGCCCCAGATATTTTCGCCAGACCGTATTGATATCACGGCAGGCATATGTTTCATCGATAATCGCCGCAAACAACGGTGAATGGCGGAAGCACAAATCAAAATTAATTATCATAAAAATCACAAGTTTTTGTGAATCGTATCATAGAAATTTGGAAATCATAACTTTTTGATACCGCTATAATTAATAAATTATCTATTAATCAATAAATTATAAATTGGCACGATTGTTGCGATAAAGAGGTTATGACAGTTGCTTATACACTATGAGGAAATGTCATTTTTTAAAATCGTTTAATGATTTATGAAAACTAAACTAAAGAGGCATCGCTATGATACAAAAACAAAAAATGGGATTTATGATTGCAATCATTCTTTTTTTAACGGCTACAGCTAGTTTCGCAACTAGTGCCAATGCAGCAAGTGGAAATGAAGGAAAAAGTGATTCTTCTGTGATGGCAAAAGAACAAGACGGCAGTGTCAGTAAAAAAGAATTCGTGAAACACCATGAGTGGATGTTTGATCAAAATGACACAAACAAAGACGGTTACCTTAATCCCGATGAAATGAGAAACCTACACAAAATGGTGAAAAAAATGCATGAGCACTCTGAACATAAATAATAACTAGTGTATCGGTTTTATTTGAAGCTTTAGGTAAACACTCCACCGGCTAAAAGCCGGTGGCTTCATGGTTTTGCATCCTCCTTGTCTATCGACTGGGCTTGTAAAGTCTGTTCTTGCCGTTTCTTGCTTGTGGCCAGGCGATAGGATTCGCCATTCATTTCGAGAATATGGACATAGTGAGTTAAACGATCCAATAACGCACCGGTTAATTGTTCCGATCCCAGAGAACACTTGTTCATCACGTAACCGCTCCAATATTCGCACCGCAGTGTGTCGCTGCTTAACATGAACTTGTCTGTCAGCTTCCAGAATGGTATCAATGATGCCAGTGAATCCCGCAAGCTTAGGTGAAACGAACTCGCGCTTGCGCCGATAACCGGCGGCACTGCATATTGACACATCTTCTTGACAATCTTGCGGTTAATTCCAAAATATCGCGCAGCTTCCCATTCGCTTCTGCCTTCTACCATCACCGCTCGTCGAATCTTCACCTATAGTTCCACTGTATACATCTTCATCGCCTTTCACTTGATGCTCATCACATCAGCTTGCAGGGTTTAGATTGGTACACTTTTATCGATCATTCCAAAATAACTCACAATTTTTTGCGAGTTATTCCTCAGAATATTGAGAGTATCAAAATTCTGTTTTAATATACAAACAAAATATACATATAAATCATAATCTTGTTACTTGGCATGATTAATGCAAAAGAACCTTGCGATCAGCTCCGGTAAGAAAATTTATGAAATCAGCTAATTTTAAAGAAAAAGGAATGATATGATTTTTGCAAGAATATTTGGAAGACTAAGAAGATTTTGTCTATGTTTCATAGGGATGATATATCTGGTTTGCACGGCGCATGCGACCAATCCAACCGCAGTTCCGGCAAATACGAATATGCCTGCCGTGGCAACACCCGCCGCAGCAGCAACTGCAATCGGTGCGGGCAATGCAGGTTTCGATAAATCCAAAGTACCCTTTGTCTCGACACCATCGCGTCCCGGTTTATTCATGCTGCCCCCGACCACACCAGGCTATTACTCATTCTGGGACATGATCACAGGCAACAAACGTGAAAAACCTCCCGTCGCGCCATACGCACCTTTTGCGCTTTTGACTACTCCGGCATACGACATTGATTTTCGCTATTTGGCTACACCGGGACATGAAAAAGATATTTTTGACCCCGTTAAGCGAATACAGTTAGGCGACGACTGGTTACTTTCTTTTGGGGGTAGTTTCTGGTATCGCTATACGCATGAAACGGATAGTCGTTTAAATACAGCCGGCATTAATAATGACTTTCATCTGTTACGCACCCGCTTCCATGCGGATCTGTGGTATCGCGATAAAGTGCGGTTATTTGCGGAGTTACTCGATGCGCGCGCATTTGGTGCCGAACTGTCTCCGTTGATCACAGATAGGAATCACGCCGATTTGCTTAATCTGTTCGCCGATATCAAACTGGGCAATGTTAATAACGGCCCTGCTTATATTCGTGTCGGTCGTCAGGAATTAATGTATGGTTCGCAGCGATTGATCTCCACGCTGGATTGGGTCAATACCCGTAGAACCTTCCAAGGTGTCAAAGCTTTCTGGCGTACGCCGGAATGGGATGTTGATGCATTCTGGACACGCCCGATGATTACCGAAAAAGGTAATGTTGATAATTGGGATACACAACAAAACTTCTTTGGCTTATGGGCTACTCACAAACCTAAACCCGGTCACTTGATCGATCTTTATTTCCTCAGCCTGGAAAACGACCGGAATCTCACCCCGGCCAATATAGCGCGAGGAAACATTCTGCAGGGTAATTCCCATGTTCATACTCTCGGTGGCCGTTTTGCTGGAAATTTTGACAATTTCCTATATGAACTGGAAGGTATGTATCAATTCGGTCGACGATCCAATCTGGATATCTCCGCCTTTGCCGTGGCTACTGGCGTAGGTTATCGTTTACCTATGCCAATGAATCCGCAAGGCTGGATACGTTATGATTTTGCTTCCGGCGATGGCAGTTCTACTGATGGCAGAAGCAATACATTTAATCAGTTGTTCCCATTTGGCCACTATTATATGGGTTTCCTCGATCGTATAGGCCGTCAGAACGTACATGACATTAATGCACAATTTACCTTGCATCCCATGCCATGGATTACTTTTATTTCACAATACCACCGATTCTACCTGGCGAACGAACGCGATTATCTGTATAACGCAGCGGGCTTGGCGACATTCCGGGATGTCACCGGTCAGTCCGGCAGTCATATTGGGGATGAAGTAGATTTCCGACTAAATCTGCACGTAAATCGGCATCAAGATGTACTGGTTGGATACTCAAAAATGTGGAGTGGCGATTTCCTGAAAAAACAAGCACCAGGCGTCTCTCCGGATCTATTCTATGTTCAGTACAATATCCGCTTTTGATAATTAGATTGAGGGGGGCCTCAATGTTGCATTTTATTCTATTGATGTTTCTCGGTATCGCTGCGATAGCGAATGCGCATGGTGGCACACCTGTCATCGTGCCTGATACGATGACAGAGCGTGTTCGAGCCTGCACCATCTGTCATAGTGCTGAAGGCAAAGCAGGGCGTGATGCTTATTATCCCCGCATAGCAGGTAAACCGCACAGGTACCTGTTTAATCAGTTACGCAATTTCAGGGATGCCAGGCGCTATTATCAGCCGATGGCCATTCTATTGGAAAACATGTCCGATGAGTATTTATTGGAAATAGCGCAATACTTTTCTTCATTACAATTGCCCTATCCAGCGCCTGAACAAATTGACATGCGACCCGAAGAAATCAAGCTGGCAGAGCGTCTTGTCTATTCGGGGAAGCCGGAGCAGGATATTCCGGCTTGCAGTACCTGTCATGGTGATAGTTTGATGGGTGTGGAGCCTGCTATCCCGGGTTTGCTGGGATTGTCGCGCGCTTATATTACGGCGCAACTCAGCGGATGGCACAATGGAGGCATTATGCGAAGCCAGACGTCGGATTGCATGTCTGACATTGCACAGCAGCTAACTGACGAGGAAGTCAATGCGATTGCGAAATGGCTAGCGAACCACGTTGTTTCAGGAGAATCCAGCTCACTCGATGTGCTTTCACCGAAGCTGGTGCATCGTTGCCGCCAAAACATCCAGGAAAATGGAGGTGCACAATGAGGCATTTAACGATGACATTCATTACCAGCAGTTGGGTATGCATCGCTTTGCTGTGGGGGTGTATCGCATTTGCGGCAGATATGGTTACTGATGAACCTAAACGCGCTATCGAGAAGCAACAAGCAGCAGTAGATGGCGCTTATCTAACCCGCGTTGGTAATTGCATGGGATGTCATACGATCAAAGGCGGTCAGCCGTTTGCAGGTGGACGTCGCTTGTCGACATCATTCGGTATTTTTGTGACGCCCAATATTACGCCCGACAAAGCAACAGGCATTGGTCTATGGAGCGAAGAAGATTTCTGGCAAGCGCTGCATCAGGGCAAGTCGCGTGATGGGCGGTTGCTGTACCCCGCTTTTCCCTATACTGAATATACCAAAGTGACGCGGGAAGACGCCAATGCGATGTTTGCTTACCTGCAATCACTACCGCCCGTTTCGCAATCCAATCCACCGAATGATATCTTCTTTCCGTATAATTTTAAGCCGTTGCTAGCGATCTGGCGCGCGTTATATTTCAAAGCAGGTAGCTATGAACCGGATCAATCCCAAAGTGAAGCCTGGAATCGCGGCGCTTATCTGACGCAGGGATTGGGGCATTGTAATGCCTGTCATAGCACCCGTAATGTGTTAGGTGCCAGTCAGGATGATGCGCTGACGGGTGGGCAGATTATGGGCATGAATTGGTACGCTCCTTCTTTGTCTTCGCAACTGGAAGCGGGTGTGGGTGATTGGGCGATTGAAGAAATCGCTGCATTGCTAACAACCGGCATAGCCCAACGCGCCGTAGCATCAGGTCCCATGGCGACTGTCATCAGGCAGAGCCTGCAATATTTATCGCAAGCAGATGTCCACGCCATGGCAGTTTATCTAAAATCACTCACAGCAAATGAAAGTGGTACCGTGCCTGGCGTCAGCTTTTCGGTGATGTCGGGTAATTTGCGAAGGCATCTAGATTTGGGTGGGCAGCTGTATGAGGAGTATTGTCAAACCTGCCATGGTGCTGACGGAAAAGGTGCGTCAGGCATTTATCCTGCGTTGGCCGGTAATCGCAGTGTGATGATGAAGTCGCCAGTAAATGCCATCCACAGTGTGCTGAATGGCGGTTATTCACCCACCACGGCAGCAAATCCTAAACCCTATGGAATGCCACCGTTTCAACAGATTTTGCGGAATGAAGAAGTAGCACTCGTGGTGTCATATATTCGCAATGCCTGGGGAAATCGTGCGAGCCTGGTGACAGCACTGGATGTTGACAGGAATAAAGGCGGGGGCTATTAAGGGAATCTTGTTGTATAAATTCCTCGTTAGTAGACAGTTTGGTTTCCTTAAAGATCGATCTATCTTTTTAAGGAAACACTGATCTATTCGATCACATCGACTTGGCCCACTGAGGTTTGATAAAATACATCCTATTGATAAATATGGGATAGAGCGATGCAATCAAGTTTTTCTGACCTGGAATATGCGACCAAGAAGAAACAAACACGACGAGATCACTTTTTGTCCGAAATCAAAGCAATAACGCCTTGGTCCTCTCTGCTGAATGTCATTGCCCCGCACTATCCGGTTAGCGGTAAACGAGGCCATCCACCGATTGGTCTTGAACGAATACTGCGTATGTACATTGTGCAGCAATGCTTTGGTTTTTCGGATGAAGGCACCGAGGATGCCGTATATGACAGCCAAGCTGTAAATCAGCGTGCAAAACTTACCAGGGTTCTGGGTGAAACAGCGTTGAAAAGTTTCCATCCAGAATTGTTAAATTACCAAACGCATAAGGGGTCACATAAAGGATCAGGTCGCGAGTTGAGAATATCGCAAATGAGTTAAATTACCTCCGGCAGAGCCGGAGGCTTATAGCTGGAGCCTCTCAAAAGGGCTGTTTGAGGCGCTAAAGCGGCCTCTACATATCCAATTTCAACTGATCATATCGCTCATCTTCTTTTTCCTGATCTCGTATGTATGCTCTGACCATTTCTTCATCCAAACCCACAGTCGAAACAAAATATCCACGCGCCCAAAAATTTTCTCCCGTAAAGTTCTTTCTTCTTCCCAATTGACGCGCTATTGCTATCGCGCTTTTATCTTTGATAAAACCCACAACATGTGATACCGAATACTTCGGTGGCATGCTTATGCACATGTGGATGTGGTCCAGCATCAAATGTCCTTATACAATCACGCTTTCTTTCTGATTTGCAAGATCATGCAGCACTGCCCTTATGTGCTTCCTAAGCTTACCAAATATCATCTTCTTTCGCCTCTTGGGTATAAATACCACATGGTATTTACAATCCCAGCGTGTATGACTCAAACTTTGGCACTCCTTCATCTTTGACTCCTCGTCTCGTGGTTGGGACGAGAACGGTACGACGATTGCCGTAGCGGTCAAACCTTCAGGAGTCCCCCGGCAGAACCAGGGGTTTACCTATTATTAATTATTTACATTCCCCAGAATCCAAAGAATTGATCCAGCGGTCAGTTCTTTGGATGAAATAAAAGATTTTTCTGTACTAGAAGGCCTCCCAATTACTATCAGTACCAGTTTTAGCTCCTAATTCTAGTGAACGTATTACATTCTTGGCGCGATACGGGCCACGACGATTAATTTTAACCTCAACTTCCGATGAAGTTGTAGCAGGCACGGATTGTCTAGATGTATCAAGTGTTTTCTCACCTTGATTGATCTGAAACATTGCAATCGTTTGTACCAATTGTTGCGCTTGATTTTTCATGCTCTCTGCTGCAGCGGCAGTTTGTTCAACCAAAGCCGCGTTCTGTTGCGTGCTTTCATCCATGTGCGTCACTGCTTGACCGATTTGCGAAATACCATCGTTTTGTTCACTGCTTGCACTGTTGATTTCATTCATAATATCGGTTACATGACGAATCGAGATTACCACTTCATTCATAGTCATACCTGCTTGATCAACCAGTATGGTTCCTTGCTCGACACGTTCGACACTACTGGTGATCAAGCCCTTGATTTCTTTTGCAGCTTCTGCACTTCGTTGCGCTAGGTTGCGAACTTCTCCGGCAACTACTGCGAAGCCACGGCCTAGTTCTCCTGCTCGAGCGGCCTCTACTGCAGCGTTAAGTGCCAAAATATTGGTTTGGAACGCAATACCGTCGATCACACTAATGATATCTGCAATTTTTTGTGATGCTTCATTAATATCTTTCATGGTATTGACCACATCACTGACCACTTCGCCACCTTTCATTGCAACGTTACTCGCTTTCATCGCCAATTCATTAGCTTTTTTTGCGCTATCGGTATTTTGCTGCACCGTTGTACTCAATTCTTCCATCGATGCAGATGTTTCTTCCAACGAGCTTGCTTGTTCCTCAGTGCGATGACTCAGGTCAGTATTGCCTTGTGCAATTTCTGAACTGGCTGTTGCGACGCCTTCAGCGTTCATACGAATGGTGCCAATGATACTGGCCAACTCACTTTGCATGTCGTTCAGAATCGTCAATAGTCGGCCTTCTTCAGAGTGATCAGAGGTATTAATCTTTTGACTCAAATTACCACTGGAAATACCTTCGGCAATCCTACTGACATCTGATAACAACGCTGAGGTGCGTTTCCTGACAAATACTAACGATACTAAAACCATAATTGACATGATCACAGAAGCTGATATGGCTACCATTTCCCAACGTTCTTGTATCGTTTGTATCGCCATTAATTCACCCTGCGTGCGCTGATCGAGCAATATAAAAAACTCATTCATTGGCTTCATGATTTTGGCTTTGTATTGATGATAAATCAGGTTATGCATCATTTCGCGCGCTTTGGCTAAATCTGGCGCACCTTTGATGGTAAATTTGCCATTATCATCAGCATATAACCCTTTCACCATATTCATTGCAATCGTTTCAGTTTGTACCAACTCGTTAGAATTGGCTTGCGCTTCAGATAGCTTAGCTAATTCAACTTCCGAAACATCATGTTTTTTCATTAAATCGATTAGACCAATGGTATCGCCAGCACCTTTTGAGGGATCTACATCAGCCGCGCGAAAATCCCAATATATCTGTTCATAACCTTTCGGACGTGGAATTTTTCCATTCCGAATATCCAAAATTTCAAAATATTGTTTTTCCCATTTCGCATCACCTCCGCTGACGACATAAGTACGTGCAAGACGTGTTAAGTCATCCGAACTTTGACGCATTTCATCAGCTAATTGATACATTTGGTAGCGGTTCACCGCTGCCTGTTTCACTTGATCCCCGTAGTGGGTACTGATAACGATACTAGCCACGGCAATAACGACCAGAACTACAACCAAACTGCCAATTGTGGTAAAAATTTGCTTAAGATTCCAACTCATCACACTATCTCCTGTTTACTATGCTAAATTCTACTAATAACCAATAATTATTATTTCAATATCATTTGGTTATGGTCTTTCATCACAATTCTGATCAGTTCAGTTGCTTTTATACCTAGAGGTCTTTGCAGAGACCTCACCTGTTTCTGAGATATCAACGGATATCTAATTTTTTACTTTAGGAAACACCGATCTATTCGATCACATCGACTTGGCTCGCTGAGGTTTGATAAAATACATCATATTGATAAATATGGGATAGAGCGATGCAATCAAGTTTTTCTGACCTGGAATATGCGGCAAAGAAGAAACAAACACGACGGGATTGTTTTTTGTCCAAAATTGAAGCGATAACGCCTTGGCCCTCTCTGCTGAATGTCATTGCCCCGCACTATCCGGTTAGCGGTAAATGAGGCCATTCACCGATTGGTCTTGAACGAATACTGCGTATGTACATTGTGCAGCAATGCTTTGGTTTTTCGGATGAAGGCACCGAAGATGCCGTATATGACAGCCAAGCCATTCGCCGCTTTGTCGGCATTGACTTAAATCGAGAAGCGGCATCGGATGCGACGACCCTGCTGAAATTCCGCCCTTTGCTGGAAGCGCATCATCTGACTGAATCCATCTTCAATACGATCAACGCCCATCTGGCTGAACGCGGGCTATTTCTTCGCGAAGGTACAATGGTTGATGCCACGCTGATTGCAGCGCCTCCTTCGACCAAGAACAAGAAACGAGCGCGCGATACCGATTGACTGCGTGCAAACGTACTACATATGCACGCAGATGGTATGCAGCGGAATATTGATGAGACTTCTGCATAACTGGCTTTATCGAATGCGTGAGCTCTGTAAACATTTGATTTAATTATGATAGAAATGAACAGAAAAGCTCAAAAACACAGTTATGCAGAGATCTCATAAGTAGGGTGCCAATCAGTAAAGCGTATTGCATCGAATATTTTTCATTCGGCGCAATAACGGTTGCGTCCTACGCGAGCTGAAGGAAAATTTAATTAGAAGGACTGAGAATCGAATTGAGCAGCGAGATCCTTCAATAATATTACGTAAATATCGTTCATAAATTTTATGGCCTCTGTTCCGTTTGATTCCCACCGGCCACTCCATTCCACAAATGTTTTTCCCTCCGAAGTAATCGGTAGCAAATGTAAATCACCGACATAATTACTAATCTCTGCCGGAGATATTGGAAAATGTGCATCATCAATCGAATAGGTAATGCGATGATCTAATGAGCTATATGCAATTAAAGTATCTAGAAAACTTCCGTTCAAAAGCCGCTTTGCACCGACGCTTGTTCCTCCTTTGCTTCCCACGTTTTCACACCGTTTTATAATCGACGGTGCCCATGAAAAATCATGGAAATCTGAGATACGCTCCCATACCGCTTCAATGGGCGCGTTAACGATGATAGAGTTATATACGCTAGGCATTTTTCGATTCTCCAAAAGGCATCAGTCATTTGTGATTTTTATTAGCGTTGTTTACATTTTTTTGAGAGGATGTAGACATGAATATACACAAAAGAACACGCTTAACGCCACTGGATCGTGAACACATAAGGGGTCACTGAACACATAAGGGTCGCGAGTTGAGAATATCGCCAATGAATTAGAATTAGGTATAGTTTTGTTTAGAGGCCTTGTGTGATATGCGTATCACCTATTTTGGATTTGCAATTCGACACCTGATCCTGGTCATACGTTATAAATTGCATCCAAAAGACTCCTGCACAACCTCCCCTGCCAGTGCAATAACCGACTAAAATAGAGATAGTTAAAAAACAGTTGGAGCAAAAGATGCAGATGAGTTTTGGAACACTGGAATTGTCAGAGCGATTGAAGCGAGACGGTGTCCACTCTGCATGATATCTTTGTTCATTTTTGAATACTCTCCAGATAAATTGGCCTAATATCCCTATTTTTGCTTCGCTTAGCCGTAGCGGTGTTGTCCCATCCACCACCAAAAGCTCGGTAAAGCGACACGATTGAGACACACATTGCGGTTTCGGCCTTGATTCGTTCGTCACCGACAGTCAATGTATTACGCCGAGCATCAAGCAGGGATAAGTAATCTCTTACGCCCCGTTGGTATAGAGCATCAGTAGACTGGTAAGCTTTTTGAGCGGACTTTTCGGCATCCGAAAGCTGCTCTTTGCGCTCTTTAGACGAGGTATGCGCGACAAAAGCATTTTCAACATCTTCAAGAGCCAGCAAAAAGGTTTTTTCATAGTTCAATGCCGATTGATCGAGTCTTGCATCCACTGCTGCAATGTGAGCCCGAATACGGCCAGCATTAAATAGTGGCATGGTTAAACCAGACCCCAACGCATAAACGCTGTCTGCAAGACTGGAAAAACCACCAACAGCCAGCGCGCCGAAACCACCGCTTGCCGATAACATTAATTTAGGGAACAAATCGGCTCGGGCAGCACCCAGATTGGCAGCAGCGGCGGTGACCTCGGTTTTGGCAAGACGTAGATCGGGACGTTTTGATAGCAAGTCGGCAGGAAGAAGCTTGGGAACACCAGGTAAAGCAATGGGTAGCGGTATGACTTGGGATAAGCTGGTTTCAAGGTTTTGGGGAGGTTCCCCCAATAAAACCCCAAGCCGATGCGTTAATGTAAGAACTGTGCTTGTTAGAGCTGGCAGAGCAGATTCGATACTTTTAAGTAAAGCACTCTGATTGGCAACATCGGCTTCAGTAGCAAGGCCGTTTTTTGCAAAAAGCTGTAATGCCCTTAGCTTTTCCTTTTGGACGACTATATTTTCTTGCTGAAGACTAATCCGCTTCTGTAAGCCTCGCAGCTCCAGATAATTCGTTGCGACTTGTGCTAGTAATCCTACCTGGACGGCACGTAAGGCTTCTTCGACGCCTGCCGATTGTGCAATAGCGGCCTCCACTTCTAATCGTCTACCACCGAACAAATCTATTTCCCAGCGGGCAGCCACTCCACCAGTAATGACATCAACAGTTGGCGTTATCAGATCAATACCTTGCTTACCGGGTACGCCGATTATTCGATCGATCCTTTTTTCCCGACCACCCGATGAGAACAGGTCGATGCTGGGGTAGAGCGCCGACTCGGCGATGGTCACTAAGGTGCCGGCTTCCCGAACCCGCGCTTTAGCGATCCTAAGATCATGGTTAGCATTCAAGGCTTTAATGATCAATTGATTGAGTAGGGGATCTTTGAAACCTTTCCACCATGACTTTAGATCTGTGCGAGTTGTTTCGATTGGATCGGTGGGCCTATGATGCCAACTATCCATATCAGCCAGTTTTACGTGATTGCTTACGCGAGTTGGTGTGCAAGCATTCAAGATAGTGATCGTTAATACTGCACATAGTATTGAAATGAACTTATTCATGGGAAACTCCCAGCTCAGGATCTTCGGTGTTTACTTTTGTGCCAATATCAGGCTGAACCCGTTGCACTCTGAACCAAGTCGCATACAATGCAGGCAGAAAAAACACTGTCAACACCGTAGCCACCGTCAAGCCACCCATAATAGCTATGGCTTGCGGCCCGAAGAAGTCGTTACGGGCGAGCGGTATCATGGCTAGAATAGAGGCGGCGGCAGTCAATAAAATGGGCCGGAAACGTCGAACCGTCGATTCGACGATAGCTGTCCAGGTATCCATGCCTGCTTCTTCGTCCTGCTCGATCTGATCCACCAAAATGACGGCATTACGCATAATCATCCCAGCAAGGGCAATAATCCCTAATAAGGCGACAAAGCCGAAAGGTGCGCCGAATAGCATTAAAGCAAACGCCGCACCAATCACACCCAGCGGCGCAGTCATAAACACCAGAAAGGTTCGTGATAAATTCTGCAATTGCATCATTAATAAGAGAAGCGTGGCAATGACTACCAAGGGAATCCAGATCAGAATCGATTTTTGGGCAATCCATGCATCTTCTTTTGCCGCACCGGTCTCGATGAAATAGCCGGTTGGCAATTGTTTTTGAATATCCTCTAGTTTGGGAACAATTTGCGCTGCAACATCCGGGGCTAACATACCTTCTACAACATCGGCGCGTACCGATACTGCTGGAAAACGGTTCCGCCGCCAACGTACACCGTCTTCAAAGACCGTTTCGGTGGTGACCAATTGCGACAAGGAAACCGATTTACCTTGGCTTGTCGGTACATTGATATTGGGTAGCTCATCTACACCGATTCGTAACTGATGCTCCGCCCGCCAGATAATATCGATTAATTTATCGCTATCCCGGAACTGACCAATAGGAATGCCGGTGTAATGAGCCTGCAATGCTTGCGAAAGGCTAGCGGTCGAAACCCCAAGCGCGCGAGCTTTATCCTGATCTAAAACCAAACGGACTGACGGTATGCGCTCATGCCAGTCATCATTCACGTCTACCGTATTGGCGTTAGCACGGACAATCTCGGCTACTTGATCGGCAATCACCCTAACCTTACTGGCATCGTCACCAAATACCCGGAATACGATGGGATAATCCATGGGCGGCCCGACGTTGAGGCGCATTACCCGCCCGCGTACTTCCGGAAAGTCGGTGGCTAAGGCCTGTCTAATTCGTTGCATGACCCGTTCTCGGGCGCTATTGTCCTTGGTTACCAAAACGAATTCAGCCAAATTGGTATTGGTCAGTTGTTGGACAATAAGCAAGAAAAAACGTGGGGTACCGCCGCCGATATAGCTCGCATAACTCGTTATTTCTTCATCTTGGGCGAATAGGGTTTCCATCCGTTTGGCAACGGCTTCAGTTTGCGCGAAGGCACTGCCTTCCGGAAGCCATAGATCGACGATCAGTTCCGGCCGATTCGATAAAGGAAAAAATTGTTGCGGAACTTTAGTCAATGTGACCACACCCACACCGAATAGAGCGATGGTGGCAATGATGATTGTTTTACGGTGCTCCAGACAGTAATCTACCCAGTGACGCAGACGATTGTAGAAAGGGGTGGCAAAATGATCGTGGTTGGTTTCGGTAGTGTTAGCTTTAACCTTGAGAATTAAATAGCCTAGATAGGGCGTAAATATCACTGCGCCAAGCCAGGAAAGAATAAGCGAAATGCCGACTACCTGAAATATAGCAACGGTATATTCACCTGCCGAGGATTGCGCTAAACCCACTGGCAAAAACCCTGCGACCGTAATCAATGTTCCGGTCAGCATGGGAAATGCGGTAGCCTGGTAAGCATAAGTTGCAGCACGCATTCGATCCCAGCCATCTTCGAGTTTTCGTGCCATCATCTCAATGGCAATCATGGCATCGTCCACCAGCAATCCTAAGGCGAGAATGAGCGCGCCCAAGGAAATTCGGTGAATCTCCATACCGAAAAGCAACATACAGAGCAATGTCCCAGCGAGCACAATCGGTACTGTCAAGGCGACGACCGAGCCTGTACGCATGCCCAAACTCAAAAGGCTTACCAACAGCACCGCCGCCAGCGCTTCCCAGAAAGTATGGAAGAATTCGCCGATAGCAGTATGAACCACCTCGGATTGGTCAGCCACTTTCTCAACATCAACCCCAAGGGGTAGGTTTTCTTCGATAGAAGCCATGGTGCTTTCCAGTAGTTTCCCTAAGGCCAGAACATCACCTTTTTTGTTCATGGTGACGCCTAGGCCGATGGCATCCTTGCCATTGAACCGCATTTTGAATTCGGCAGGATCAATGTAGCCTCGAGTGACCTTGGCAAAATCGCTTACCTTGAAAGTTCGTCCTTTAATACGGATCGGAAGGTTCGCCACACTGGTTACCGAATCGAATGAACCGGTAAGCCGAATAGATAGATTCTGTTGGGGAGTGATGACCGTTCCTGCTGGTACCATGCTATTTTGCGTTTGTAGAATCTGGGTAACCGATGCCATATCCAAACCCAGTTCAGCCAACTTCTTATCGGAAAATTCGACATAAATTTTTTCATCCTGCATGCCGATGAGATCGGCTTTTTCAACATCTTTTACCCGCAGAATCTGTTGTCGTGCCGAATCGACCACCTCTTTGAGCTCAGCGTAATTAAAGCCTTCCCCGGAAAAGGCATACAGTAAGCTATAGGTGTCTCCGAACTCGTCGTTGAAGAAAGGACCGATTGCGCCGGGTGGCATTGATAGTCTTATGTCAGCAATCTTTTTGCGGACTTGATACCAAAGATAAGCAATTTCGGTAGCGGGAATGTCTTCCCGTGGCGTAACAAAAATGACGGATTCGCCAGGTTTTGAATAACTGCGGATATAGTCCAGATTGGGTACTTCCTGTAGCTTTTTTTCCAGCCTATCCGTCACCTGGTTTTCGACCTCAAGTGCTGTCGCACCTGGATACAGGGTTTTAACCACCATTAACCGAAAAGTAAATTTCGGATCTTCCCGCTGCTCCAAGGTGAAATAGGCAAATATCCCTCCCAGCAGCAGTAGCACCATGACAAAACCAGTGAAAGTGCGATGTTCCAGCGCCCATTTGCTTAAATTGAAATTCTTCATGGCTGTTTACCTTGGCTTTCAATGCTTTGGTTTTTCAATGTAAGCGGAAGTGATTCTGACAAACGTACGGCATGGCCTTCCTTTAAACGCTGCACTCCCGCGCTGACTATCAATTGTCCGACCTGAAGGCCTTCAATTGAAACAAGTTCGCCCGGTAATGCGGTTCTCAATTGAACCGGCACGGCTTTGACTGTATGAGTGATTTCATCAATTAACCACACTTGCTGCTGTTTGGGTTGAGCATGAGAAGTAAACACGGCTGCAAGCGGCACGGCGATATGTTCAGCTTTATCCGAAGCGACCCACACCGTAGCGGTCATCCCCAGATGCGCCTCTTCCTTTCCATCTAGCATTGTCGCTTTAGCTCGGTAAGTACGGCTAGCCGGATCGGCAGAGGCGCTTATTTCACGAATTTTGGCATTGAATTTACGCTTGTTATCTGTCAATAAAGTGATAGTCACTATCTGATGTTTTTTGATTTCAGAGATGCGCTGCTCAGGAATGTCGAAGTGAATTTCTTTTTCGTCAAGTTCCGCCAGTTTAACTACCGGCTGACCAACGGTAATAACCTGCCCCTTTTCGGCATCCAAAGCTGTTATGACACCATTACGATCAGCCGATAATTCCGTGTAATGGAGTTGGTTCGTTGCTTGTTTTAACTGGGCTTCGAGTGCAGAGGCTCGTTCTTGTGCGTTGGTGTAGGCTGTTTGGTGACGGTCAAAATCGGGGGTGCTGATCACTTTTTGGTCTAACAGTTCTCGGTAACGAGCTAAATCATCTTTGGCAAACTTTTGATCTGCGACCGCAGACTTGAATTGAGCTTTTAAGGTTTGCACAGCAAGCTGAAAATCACTGTTATCGAGCCTTGCCAGTAGCTGCCCCTTACGGACACGATCTCCGATTTCGACAGGCCTTGCTAGTATTTTACCGGTCACTCGGAAGGATAGAGTTGTTTCATAACGTGCCCGAACATCTCCGGCATATGACGTAACAGCCCCTATGCTGCTATTTCCAACTCGAAATACTTTTACCGGATATGGCGGCAATTTAACCTTTTGATCTTGGCGGGAACACCCAATCAACAAGGATACAAAAAAGAACAGACACATCAAAGATCTGAACAAACTGAATTTATCACGCTTAGTCATTAATCATCCTATATAGATGTAGATACACCTAATTGCTTAAAAATAGGTAGCTTGAGATACATTAATCAACATGGCGGGATATCTCAATCAACGCGGACAGATCCGCCATTAAAACCTGTAATCGTTCCTCGCCCATGTTTTCCTTGATCTTAGTTTGTGCTTGTTGCCACAGCGGATAAGTCTCTAACAGAACGGCGGAACCTGATTCGGTAATCGCCACCCGTCGCGTACGACGGTCTTCACCAGGGACAACACTAACAAGTCCTTGTTTTTCCATGATCTCCAAATTGCGGCTTAAGGTTGTACGATCCATGACAATTTTCTCGGCCAAATCTGTCACCAACACAGGACCAATGATCTTTAGAGCCACAAGCAATGAATATTGAGTTCCACGAATACCTGCCGGACGCAACATTTCGTCATAAAGTTGGGTTACTGCCCGGGTAGCCTTGCGGAGATTGAATCCTACGCACTCCACGCAACAGAGAAAATCTGGTATTTCTTGTAATTCAGTGATATCGGGCATAGTCAATTCCAAAATTATTTTATAAATGAGTATATACACTTATTTTTATTTGTCAAAAACGTGCTGAGTTCGTCGAAAAATTAAATTCTTTTGTATATTGCTTTCTTGTCACCATTTCTTCCTCCAATTAAGCTATTTTCTCTTAACTGGAGTGTCCGGTCTCAGTAAACCACGTCAGCTCGCTCATTTCAGAGACAACCCACTCAACTGCGACAATTTACCGCATTGACCCATGAATATTCATGACTGATACTAACCTGGAGGTTAAGCGAACTGAATACACCTCGATTCTTGTTAAAAACGCTTTTTTAGAAAACAATGATGAAAAAAACACTAAAATATGCATTGCTTCTAGCTGGCCTAACTTCACTGAATGTTGAAGCCAATGTCGGTAACACCAGTCAACACTTTGAAATGGATTCAGTAATTATCCGCAATACATTGAACTCGGCAAATCAGGCTAAAGGTTCTTTCAAGGCACAGCATTATTGGGCAATCGATAATGATTCCAAGAACTCAGCCAACATCTGTTCCCCTATCGATCTCCCCTATAACAGCAATATCATCGACAACCTCATTAGCCTGACTAATCATGGATCGCTAGATCCTAGGGTTCCCGCTGGAAATCATCTGACAATGAATGATTACTTAATATCAGCAAGCCGGGCAGATAACACATATCCCGGTATTGAACTGTCACAAATCATATCCAGTACTTCGGTAGCAGCTCCAGAACCAGAAACTTATACCATACTGCTATCGGGGATAGGTTTGCTGGCGGCAAGTACACGCAGGCGCTACAAATAAATCAGTTCCTTTCGATCAGTAGTGAAGCAACCATACCCTCCAATTCTCACTTGCATCATTACTTCATCAAAAAAATATCCCGGTTAAAAGATTACTTTAACCGGGATATTTTCCCTAAAATTAGCAAACCCAATTCAACACGCCCACGATCACTGGGATCATTGTGACACTCCAATCAAGAAGCGCTTGGGTTAAGCGGTTAATCTACACAGTCTAGAGGGGAGCGTAGATAGCTAGCAGAAATCCAGATTGCTCAACTTAATCTTCAGATTTTTCTCCATGTTTCTTTCTGGTAATAACTATGGTTTTGTCATTGCCGGTTTCAGAATGCTGAACATTGACGAATAAGGTGTGCGGGTCCTTGCCAAAATAGATACCGGTACCTTCTGCGCCCTTATCTTTCAGAGAGGCAAATAAATGCACGCCATCACTGTAACCGTCACCATTTTCATCCGGTAAAGCAACCCAAATATCACTATTTTCATTGTCTTCAACAATCCATAACTTACCATCCGGCCCTTTTGCCAGATTATCCGGGCTCTTTAAACCGGTTTCACCGAGAGTAGTGTCGGTCGGTTTGACTTCAAAAGGAATATTCACCCCAGGCTGAACGAAATAACTCACTTTCGGGACGGCTGTCAGACTCACAGCGAGAATCGCACCGGAGCCGCTGATATTCGCAGGATCAGTCGCGTCTTCGCAAGTCAGTGCTGCAAACAGCGTATCTCCAATACGTTCCAGGTCTTCAGGACGACAGAAAGGGGTCGCGCTCACTGCTTGGGCAGCGATTCTGGCACTGATTTGAACCTGATTCATATCCAGCGCAATCCACTCGGCTTCACCGGTTTTGGCGCCATTCTTTACTCTCAACGCATGCAATTGGCCACTGCTCAAATCGCCATAGGTATCAGGAACAAATTTATAAATAGCCCCTTTTCTATCTTCATCGATAACATACACATTGCCTTCGTCATCAATTTCAATTCCTTCGTGAGATAAGGAACCAAGCTTGGGTCGTACTTTAATTTCTTCAACCTTGGTTGGATCATTGTTGGCAAATTTCAATTCGTACAACAGGCCGCTTTGCGCTGCCGGCGCATCAGGGTCGGGCAATTGAGCAGTAATGGTTTCTTCAGCAAAAAGTAGCGTTTGCCAAGGCGTCCAAACCAATCCATCTAAAGCTTCCCAGTCGGCGCGCTGCGCCAGAACTTCGGCTTCGCCGGTTTTTAAATCCACTATCGAAACCGCGCCTCCCAGATATGGATCTGAGCCAGGACGCACTTCATGAGTACGGTACATATACCGACCCGCCAGCTTACCCGTCTCGTTGACCGTATTCATGTCATTCCAATCGCCAGAATTAGGATAAATATCCAGATCACTTTCATCGGAAATGATGCGTTGCGTATAGCCTTCAGGAATCACCCAAGGTTTAGTATTGAGAACGAGTGGATCAGATGTGGTTTGTTGGTACGCAGAAGCAGCAATCGGCTTGAACTTCATTGGACCATCAACAAGCACCGCATCAGCATAAACCAGTGTGGTCACTACGGCGCATAGCGGTAATGCCAAAATCGATTTCTTCATGAATTCTCTCCATAAGAATTAAGTTGCACGAGACAAAAATTGAGGACGATTTGTGATTAATATTTTTCGTCCCGGCAACTATAGAGTGGCAATATGAAGCGTTGATGTCGTGAAAATGAATGTTTCGTGACTGTTTTGTGACGAATGCTGGAGTTAAATAGAGAGAATTGGATTCTTCTGTTCCCGGCACTTTGTTTTTTAAACTGCTCAACTGGCGCTAGGCAAATGGCTCGGAAAATCGTTTTCGATTGCCTAGCGAGAACGGAAATCAATTGACTTAAATCACTGTTAAATGATTATTTGCGCTAAACCTTTATGCATCAGCTTTTATCATCCAACACTGGATTGCCATCTTGTATTTCAGTGAAATTCCAAGTGACTATTGATCCTTATGAAAGCGATGTTTTCTTTGGACCTATCCATCAGAATTTCCGGCTTCGAGGGCAGGAAATTCCAATCCATCGATCTCTTGCAACGACTTGCCTGCAATCCCCTGCAAATCACCATACATGCCCACGGTCGCCCCCATCACGCGTTCAATCTGTTCCTCGCGCTTGGCCCATTGTTTCATGATGACTTTGCGTTCCTTATCGAGATCTTCCTGCATAGAGGAGAATGCTTCGACAATGGCTTCCACGCGCTGGCGGAAACGTGGACCGGTAAGATACTGATAAACCATCTCTGTCTTGGTTTGCTGGCCTTCTGAGGACTGCCTCGCCAGCGCAACTTCCAGCAGCGATTGACGCAATATCATAGCCACCGGCAAGGCAACGCGCGGGTGCGTAACCCAGATGCCCTCGATCATTTCAAAGGTTTCCACCCCTTTCGGCAGAGTATGACTGACAATTACGGCGATTTCCGCTTTGGCGGTGCGCTGATCATCACGCAGTTTCACCAGCCAGGCATCGCTCCAGTTTTTGGTGCGTTTGAATTCCCACAGAATAGTACCGCCAGCCTGACCGCCTGTGGCAAAAACACGATGCAGGACATCCCCGCCGTACTCACCCTTGGGCACCGGTTCGATGGCATCATAAGGAAATTTCATGCGCAGCAGGTTTTCCAGCTCGAGTTCCTGCACTTCCCCTTGCAGTTGTTGCGAACCTTGCTCGGCCCTGCGTTTCAGGTCTTCGATTTGCTTCTGCATGGCGGCAATGGTTTGTTCCTTTTCCATCACCTTGAGTTTTTGTTCGTCCTCGGCTTCTTTCTTGGCCAGTGTGCGCACTTCGATCAATCCATCCTGTACCCGCTTCTCCACCGTAAGTTCCAGTTCACGCCTGGCATCGTCGAGTTCGCGCTGCTTCTTGATCAGCTCGGCTTGCGCCTTTTGCGCTTCAGCCAATTTTTCGTCGCGAGCTTTCAGCACTTCTTGTAATTCAGACAGTTCACGCGCTTTGTTCTCCAACTCAGCAGCGCTGGCAAGCTTGGCTTTGCGGGATTCTTCCGCAATCACGCGCGCACGTTCCGCTTTCAACTGCTCCGCTACTTGATCAGCAACTCGGTCGTCCAACTTGCGCTTGTCTTCCGCCAATTGTTTTTCCTTGTCACGCATGGCTTGTTCGCGCTGGATGATCTCGGTGTCTTTTTGCGCCAACCGTTGCTCAAATTGCCTGCGCGTAGACTCAATCAGTGGCGCGGCCAACGATTCGGTCAGTTTGATTTCCGTTTTGCAGTTCGGGCAGGTAATCGTTGGTTCTGTCATCACAATACTTTTCCTATTTATTGAAAAACCGGGCATCGATCATGACAGTGCACAATTTGTCCGGCAGCGGATCAGTCAATGAGTCGAATAAATCATGGAAGGATACCCAAACATCGAAGTAATAGCATTGATTATCCGAGTATAAAATCAAAACGCGCTTTGCTTCATCACTCAATCATGACTTTTTGCACACGCATCGGCCAAACCCCTTTCTCAATCGCTTGCCGGCCATCAAACGCAATATAGCTTTGCCGCCCATAATGCGGCAGCGGGCGAATCAGCGCTTCGAGAGAAGCAGCGTCTTGCGCAGACACGAGCGCCAGTGATGCGCCATCGGAACGTGCGAGCGTCCAAGCTTGTGCGCTACCTTTCGCCCGGATTTCTTCGGGTCTCGGTGGCAGGTTTCTGGCGACCAACCAGGCATCGATTTCAGGTTGCAATCCAATAATCAGCGTGGGTGCCGAAGATAATGGCTGATTGGCTGGGATGATCTTGGGCGCGCGCTGCTGAAGCTTGCTGGCAAGGGTTTCAGCGGTCTTGCGCGTTTCTGCATGATCTGACAATAAAACAGTCTCCGTGGCCGGATTGACCATCACTTCACGCAAGATCGGAGGCGCTTCATTGAGCGCCAACTGACGAAATAAGCGCAAATCGGGATCGAGCGAAACCGATAATGGCTTTTCCGGCAATGTCAGCGCGAAAGTCTGCTGTTCCTGATGCAAATCGAACCAGTGCATATCCGTTTTTCCTTCACTTTGAATCGCAACCGGAACTCGCAAATCATAGGCTGGCGCAGATTGACTCAGGTTGATCGACAATTTATGGCCGGATTCAATCGGAGTGCTTCTAACCTGGCTCATATGGATACTCGGCGCACCCGAACGTTCCAGCCATTGCATGAAAAAGGGTTGCAGGTTTTTTCCTGAAACCATTTCAAACATCTTCTGTAGTTGTTGCCAGGAAGTCATTTTGAAGCGTTGCGCTCCCCATAATCCCTGAATGGACAGACGAAAAACCGCTTCCCCCAGATGATCGCGCAACATGAAAAAAAGCATGGCAGCTTTGTTATAGCCGACAATCTTGGATGCACTGTGAGTGCGCGAAGTGAATGCCGTCAGCGGCGTATCCTGTCCAGGCTGCAAAGCGGCAAAGTCTCGCAACCAGCCCAGGCGCATTTCACGCGCAGCTTCACTGCTTTCTTGTTCTTTATACGCATAATCCGCCATAAAAGTGGTCAATCCCTCAGACCAGTTGCCACTGGCATAATCCGGATAAACCCCATTTCCCCACCAGTTGTGCAGTACTTCATGGCCAAGCGAAGTGTCACGGATAAACGGCAATTGCAGCACATCGATGCCCAGATAAGTCAGCGTGGGCATACCAAACCCTGTCGGTGTAGGACTGGATACCACGCTGAATTCGGCATAGGGATATTCGCCGATCCAGGATTCATACATTTCCAGATAGCGCTTCACCGCCTGCAGATAATCATGTGATAAATTTTTGATCTGCGGATGAAAGTAGGTACGCAATTGAATGGATCGATGATTGATGTTTTGATGCGCCTGCGTTTCAATTTCATAAGGTCCGGCCATCAAATCAATGCCTTCAGACGGAAAAAGAAATTCAAAAACAGCACGGTAGCCCTGTTCGGACTCGTTTTCCTCTATCAACCGACCAGCCACCAAACCACGTTGTCCCACAGGCAATTCCAGCCTGACCTTATATCGTGCCAGCTCGCCAGCAATGCGCGGATACCAGCCGGATGCATCCGGCAAGAAAGTACCTATCTCGCTGCTGACTGCGATCGGTCTGCCCAATGTTTGCTGGTGATCCAATGAAGCATCAAGCTGCGCCAATTGGCCACGCCAGTGGATCTCAAACTGATGCTGCTGGCGAAAAGTAAAAGGGATCTGCCAGGTATAAGGCTGATTGGCCTGTTCACGACCGGCTCCTAATGCATGGCCATCAATGGTCACTTGCGTTACTTCAAATGGGGAACCCAGTGTCAGCATCAGTTCCCTGGGTTGTTTCACGGTAACGATGCTTTTGCCTTCGATCGACCGAGTGATAGGATCGATCCGCACTGTCATGTCATAATCAATTTCGCCATGCTTAATAGTGGCTGCAGCAGCCAGTTGAGTGAAAAAGCAAGCAATGAATAAACAACAGCTGTTTTTGAACAATGCGTAATCGGTCATAGATGAATCAAGAGTAAATTATTGCTTTAATGATGGAAATTTGGCAATGATCTCGATTTCCTGATCATCTCTCCTGACTTTTAATGGCAACCAGGTTCCCGGCGCCTGTCGCTTGACGATCGCAATCACATCGTCGGTATTTTTGAGCGGCAAACCCGCCATCTCAAGAATCACGTCGGCATCCTGAAGTTTGGCGGCTTCGGCGATGCTGCGTTTCTCGACTTGCAGCACCAAAGCTCCGCCCCGGGCTATTTCAAAGCGAATCCCCAAGCGCTGGAACTGGGGCTGAATAGCATCGGAAATGTGCGGCAGCACGCCAAACACGGCATCTGCTGCTCCTTTGACGAATTGCTGGCAGGATCTGTCTGTATCCCACGGCAACAAAGCAGCCACATTTTTCACCCCCAGATCATGCAACTGATGAGTGACGCCAAAACCATGCAGCACATGCCCCGCACCCATGACGCCGACCACCAGGGGTTTATCCTTATCTGTTGATTCCATCAAAGCTTGCTGCAGTATTTGCGCCATGGCGCGATCCCACAACTGCTGTCCGGCAATAAAACGCTTAAAATCCGCATCATCCGCGCCAGTTTCCCCTTGCTGCTTATCTTTGCGATCATGCTGCTTATAAATCGGCAACAAATAATCCAGATAGGCTTGGCTTGGGTCGGCCGGGCGCGTCAACCCTTCCCGCTCTTCCACCGGTACCCCGTTGAAACCCTTTTCCGCCACCTGACGGCGCAGGTTGCTCTCGATATTCAAAGCCCGCATGGGAATATGATTCATGCGAGCAAAATGAAACAAGGGCAGATACAAATTGGCGTCGGTATTCCAGACCCGATCCCACTCAACAGCTTTTAAAAACGCTTTCTCAGTCAGTTTGCCCGCCACCCATTGATCCAGTACCGCCTGCACCCGGCGTGGAAACATTTCAAAGCCGATCACCATATTGGGACGCATAGCATGCAAGGCCACCAACGTTTGTAATTGCCAGCGATGATGATCTGCATTGACATGGGTTTCTCCCAACAGCACTACCGATGCTTTCGCCGCGCGCGCGATCACGTCCTTTTGCGTGGTCTGATCAGCACCTGGAATGGACCAGTTCCCCAGAGTCACGCACTGCTTGGACTGCGGCTTCTTGACAGGCTTGATTTCAGCCCATGCACTATTGCCGCACAGGCTCAGTAGCAGAACGGTCAAACCCAGAACGCTATGGTTTCGGCTTACACTAGAATTTGTCATTTTTGCGTCTTCTTTTAATAAATCGATTAAATTCAACAGTCACAACACTGACTAACGAACTACCCTACCCATTTGCGCGCATTTCTGAACAGCCGTATCCAAGGAGCATCTTCCGGCGCATTCAAATCGGACTTCAACGGATGCCATGAATGCTGTGCAATCCGGAACACCCGTTCCGGATGTGGCATGAGCACGTTGAATCGGCCATCGGGCGTGGTTAAGCCGGTTATTCCCTGGATCGAGCCGTTGGGATTATCCGGATAACTTTCCGTGACCTGCCCGTAATTATCCACATAACGCACAGTCACCAAAGCAGCGTCATTCTCAGGTTGATCGGATGAAAATTCAACCCTGCCCTCGCCATGGGCGACGGTAATCGGCATGCGGCTTCCTGCCATGCCCTCAAAAAACAATGATGGGCTGCGCTGTATTTCTACCATGACAAAGCGCGCCTCAAATTGTTCCGATAAATTGCGCTTAAAGCGCGGCCAATGTTCTGCACCGGGGATGATTTCGGCCAAATGACTCATCATCTGGCAGCCATTGCACACTCCCAGCGCAAAGGTATCGTCGCGCTGAAAGAAAGCCTCAAATTCATCGCGTGCGCGCGCATTGAATAAAATGGATTTAGCCCAGCCTTCCCCTGCACCCAGCACATCGCCATAGGAAAATCCGCCACAAGCAACAAATCCCTTGAAATCTTGCAATGCAACACGACCCGCGATGATATCGCTCATATGCACATCGACTGCGGAAAAACCCGCTCGATCAAATGCAGCAGCCATTTCCACGTGACCGTTCACGCCTTGCTCACGCAGCACCGCCATGCGGGGACGCACTCCGGTGTGAATATAAGGTGCGGCAATATCTTCATCAGCCGCAAAACTCAACGCAACCTGCAAACCCGGATTGGCGCTATCCAGAATACGATCGTATTCCTGTTGCACACAAACCGGATTATCCCGCAGTTTTTGCATTTGATAGGTAGTCTCTGACCAGGCTCTCTGCAAATCAATGCGTTTTTCTGACAACACCGGCTTATTGTTGCGCATCAGGCGAATGTCATCGGTTTGATTGGGTTGTCCGATGACAAAACTGATATCGCGCAGCTCCGCTTCAGCCAGAATGTGCATGACCGCTTGATGCTGAGCCGTGCTGATTTGCAGCACGACGCCCAATTCCTCATTGAACAGCACAGCAAACAGGCGTTCCAGAAATCGACTGCCCAGTTTGTCCGGTTGCAACTCAGAGCCATCGATATCGCTGATGGAGGCATCGAAACACAACTGATCCAGATTGATCGTCAATCCGGTGTGTCCGGCGAAAGCCATCTCGCACAAAGTAATGAATAGCCCGCCATCTGAGCGATCGTGATACGCCAGCAGCTTGTTTTCCTGATTGAGCCGCTGAACAATTGCAAACAGTGCCTTCAGTTTCCGCGCACCCTCTGCGCCATCAATGTTGGGCGCTCCATTGCCAACCTGCTTATACACTTGCGCCAATGCCGAACCGCCCAGACGATTTTGTCCTTGCCCCAAATCGATCAGAATCAATTCGGTTTCACCGCAGTCGGTGCGTAATTGAGGCGTCAATGTTTTGCGCACATCGGTAACGCTGGAGAATGCGGAAATGATCAGTGACAACGGGGCTGTGACTTCTTTGCGGATTGTTGCCTGGGTCGTTTCGTCGATTTCCTCCCAAGCAGTTTTCATCGACATGGAATCCTTGCCTACGGGAATGCTGATTCCCAGTTGCGGACACAACTCCATGCCCACCGTATGAACCGCATCATACAAGCCGGCATCCTCACCTGGATGTCCGGTCGCCGCCATCCAGTTGGCAGATAGCTTGATGTTTCCGATCTCGGCAATTGCCGCCGCAGCGATATTAGTGAGGGCCTCACCCACCGCCATGCGCGCCGCAGCCGCAGGATCAATCAAAGCCAGCGGCGTGCGCTCGCCGATGGCAAATGCTTCACCGCAATAGGTCTGATAACCCATGGCCGTCACCGCCACATCAGAAACAGGAACCTGCCAGGGACCCACCATTTGATCCCGCGCTGTCATGCCGCCGACACTGCGATCGCCAATCGTAATCAGGAAGGTTTTATCCGCCACCGCCGGCAAGCGCAAAACCCGATAAGCCGCTTGCGTCAAATTCACATCGGATAAATCCAATGCAGGCAATATTTTGTCGCCATGCACCACATTACGGGTCATTTTTGGAGGCTTGCCAAGCAAAACAGACAGCGCCATATCCACTGGCGGCGTTGACGACTGCTGATCAGTCACCACCAGCTGTTCATCCAGTGTAGCTTCACCCACCACTGAAAACGGACAACGCTCACGCTCGCAAATGCTTTGAAACAATTCCAATGACTCGGGTTTAATTGCCAGCACGTAGCGTTCCTGCGCTTCGTTACTCCAGATTTGCATCGGCGACATGCTGGATTCTTCCGATGGAATATCGCGCAGATTAAAGCGCCCGCCCCGGCCCGAGTCGTGCACCAACTCCGGAAAAGCGTTGGATAAGCCCCCCGCTCCGACGTCATGAATGAACAAAATCGGGTTGCTAACACCGCTTCTCTCCAATTGCCAGCAACGATCGATCACTTCCTGAGCACGCCGCTCCATTTCGGGATTGCCTCGTTGCACCGAATCAAAATCCAATGCTTCCCGATTGGTGCCGGTATCCATACTGGAAGCAGCACCGCCGCCCAATCCGATCAACATGCCTGGACCACCCAGTTGTATCAATAAGGTACCGGAAGGAAATTTTTCTTTGCGCACATGTTTGGCCGAAATCTGCCCCATGCCACCCGCCAGCATGATCGGCTTGTGGTAACCGCGCATTTCACCAGCAACCCGCTCCTCAAACGTGCGGAAATAGCCGGCTAGATTAGGCCGCCCGAATTCATTATTGAACGCCGCGCCGCCAATGGGACCCTCCAGCATGATTTGCAAAGCGGATGCAATACGCCCAGGCCGCCCATAGGTCGATTGAGTTTCCACGGCAATAGCCGCGCTGCTTTCCCACGGTTGCCGATAACCCGGTATGTTCAGATTGGATACTGAAAAGCCACTTAAGCCAGCTTTGGGCTTGGCACCTCGTCCGGTTGCACCTTCATCGCGAATTTCTCCGCCAACACCGGTTGCCGCTCCCGGAAAAGGCGAAATGGCGGTCGGATGATTATGCGTTTCCACTTTCATCAACAAATGGGTTTGTTCGCGTGCATAGCCATACTCGCATTGATCACCCGGATAAAATCGAGCAATCTCGGCGCCTTCAATGATGCTGGAATTATCCGCATAAGCCACCAGCGTACCTTGCGGATGCGCTTGGTGCGTATTGCGTATCATGGCAAACAGCGATTTTTCTTGCGCTTTCCCATCCACAATCCAATCCGCATTAAAAATTTTATGGCGGCAATGCTCGGAATTGGCTTGCGCGAACATCATCAATTCCACATCGGTTGGATTGCGTGCCATTTGTTTGAAATGGTGCATCAGGTACTCAATCTCATCAGACGACAGCGCCAATCCCATGGTTTGATTAGCCTGCAATAACGCCTCGATACCGCCTCCGAGCACATCGATGGTATTGAGCGGTTTCGGTGCAAAATGTTGGAATAGCTTGCTCGCATCACCGAATGACGCAAACAGCGCCTCGGTCATTCGATCGTGAATCAATGCCCCAAGACGGTTTTTGCCTGCTGCCGACAATTTTTCAGCGCATTGCACATAAAAAGCCATGCCTCGTTCTATGCGCTCGACGACATCCAATCCGCAATGTCGCGCAATATCCGTTGCTTTGCTGGACCAGGGCGAAATGGTGCCCGGGCGCGGCAATACTAAAAAGAAATCGCCCGGATGCTGAGTGCTTTCCAGCACTGGATCATCATTTAACAACTTTTTAAGCGCGTTCAGTTCATGATCCTGTAGATCCCGTGTTACTGAACAGAAATGCCAGTATTCAGTATCAATCGATGTAACCTGCAAGTTAAGCGCATTGATTTCTTTAAGTAATTTTTCCAGACGAAACGGAGAAAGCGCACGTCCACCACGAAATTGGAGCATTAGGGGAATAAATCAGTAATTTAAAGACTGCAATTTTACACGAGAAGATATACTTATCGTTGATCATCCGGTCAGTGAGAGAAATATGACAAATGCCGATTCCATTTTTTTAACCGCTGAAATACGTGAAATCGAGCAGCAGGCAGCCACATTGCCCAATCCTCCGCATTTAATGGAAAAAGCGGGGTTGGCTGCCGCGCAAATTGTGCGCGAGCAATGGCTCAAGGGCTGTCATCAGCGGGTTTTGGTGCTGGCCGGTCCGGGCAACAATGGCGGCGATGCCTTTGTAGTGGCGCGTTATCTGAAGGAATGGAGCCATGCTGTCACGATAGTATTCTCCGGCGACCATCAGCGCGTTCCGCCGGATGCCAAGCAAGCGATACAAGCTTGGTTCGCCATCGGTGGCGATATTTCCAGTAACATTCCCGGCGATCAAAACTGGAATGTCATCATTGACGGTCTGTTCGGTATTGGCCTGGATCAAACCCAGAACCGCGTACTCGACGGCCAATACCGGGCTTGGGTGGATACTGCCAATCAAATGAACGTACCGATCGTGGCGCTGGATATTCCTTCCGGACTCGGCAGCGATGACGGCTGCATATATGGCACTGCGATACGCGCCGCCATGACCGTGACTTTTGTTGGATTAAAACCCGGTTTGCTGACCAACTTCGGATCTGAATGCTGCGGGGCCATCGTGCTATGCGACTTGGATATTCAATTACCCCTGCCATCCGAACCGCACATCTGGCTGCTCAACCAAAAACTGGCGCAATCGCTGCTGCCACCTGCGCGTTCCGCCAACAGCCACAAAGGTTCATTCGGTAATGTCGCCATACTTGGCGGCTCCACCGGCATGGTCGGCGCAGCGCTGCTGGCGGGACGCTCGGCTTTGCACCTGGGAGCAGGACGGGTTTACCTCGGTTTGTTGGGGTGCAATGCACCGTCGGTAGATGTTTTTCAACCGGAATTGATGCTGCGCCCACTCCCTGAACTGTTTCAATTACAACACCTGGATTGCCTGGTGATTGGTCCCGGCTTGGGATGCGGACCTGAAGCCCTGTCCTGGCTGGATTGCGCGCTCGACACCGAATTCAACCTAGTGCTGGATGCCGATGCGCTCAATTTAATCGCCGCACATCCCGCTTTGGCTCAAAAGCTCAAGCAACGCAACGCATCAGCCATCTTGACACCCCATCCCGCAGAAGCCGCCCGCCTATTGAACACCGACACCGCCGCCGTGCAACATGACCGCATGAATGCTGCCCATCAAATCGCTCGGCAATTAAATTGCTTCGTGGTCCTGAAAGGCGCTGGCAGCATCTGCTGTTTCCCTGACGGAAAACGCTATATCAATACGAGCGGCAATCCCGGACTCAGCACCGCCGGCACCGGCGATGTACTGGCAGGTATGATCGGCGCATTGATCGCACAAGGTTTAGGTCCGGGTCAGGCGCTATCACTGGCAGTTTATCTGCATGGCGCCGCCGCCGATCTTGTGCTGCAACATAATCATGGCCCAGTGGGCATGACCGCATCAGAAATTATGGTAGCCGCGCGCACTTTGTTGAATGAGTGGATTTATTCGAAGATCAATCTCTCGCGATGATCAAGCAACCATCTCTACACAGCTAACAAGAATAGGTTAAGGGAAGCGCTGATTAATTCAACGAACGTGATGAAGGGCGAGGCGCACGGAACGCAGCAACCGAGACATATCAATCTGATAGGCGAGGGAGTGAGTACCGCTCAACGAAGCAATTCGCTCGTGCAGTCAATTAATCAGCGCTTCCTTAAGGTTTCGTTGAGTCGCAAAAAACCCGCTGCAAATTAATGACTTTCGGTTAAACAACTGAAACTGAATTAGATTTCATCACTACGCCATAATTGCGCTGCTCCCCGTACGCCGGAGCTGTCGCCGTGAACATTTTTCAAAATCGGAGTAATCAGCTCATCGTTAAAAACATAGTGAGCAACCCTTGCACGTCCTTCAGAATAGAGTCGTTCCACATTGGAAAGGCCTCCTCCCAGAATGATCGCATTCGGATCCAGAATATTCACCACCATCGCCATGGCACGGCCAAAACGATCAAAAAAACGTTGCATGACAGCCTCAGCCAAAACATCGCCTTGCTCGGCCAATACCACGATATCACTGGCTGCCCATGTGCTGCTCCCACCGTGGCGCTGAAAATCAGCGGTCAACCCAGGGCCGGAAATCAGCGTCTCGACACAGCCTTTGTGGCCACAGTAACAATCCGGACCATCCAGTTCCAAAATATTGTGGCCCCACTCACCGCCGATATTTTGACGGCCTGAATGCAATTGCCCCTTGAATACGACACCTCCACCCACGCCGGTACCCATAATCACGCCAAACACCACTTCATAGCCTTGTCCCGCTCCATCCAGCGCTTCGCTTAAAGTAAAGCAATTGGCATCATTCGCAATCCGCAGCGGCCGATCCAGCAATGTTTGCAAATCTTCAAACAGTGGCTGCCCATTCAGGCAGACGGTATTAGAATTTTTCATGGTACCCGTCACCGCTGAAATCGCACCCGGCGTGCCGATGCCTATCGAACATTTTCTCCCTATTTCAGCTTCAAGATAACTGGCGAGTTGAGCAGTTCTGTGCAAAATCGCCTGATAGCCTTCAGACTGCCGCGTATCAACGCGCTTTCTCAACAACTCATTGCCGGCATCATCCAGCACCACGCCTTCTATTTTTGTACCCCCTAAATCAATACCGATCCGCATGAATTGATCTCAATCTCCTAAAATTAACACTTGTTTGAAGTGATACATACTTTCCTACACTTGAGGCGACAGGATAATTCATTTTTCACCTTCAATCCTGCACCATAAATGATTACTATCATATGCACTTTGCTCAAGGATGGGATTGATCAGAAATGAATTAAACCAGATTCATTGCGCAAATAAGACATAGACTAATTATCTGAATCTAAATCTTTTATGCATCAAGTTCTTTGCGTGCACGCAAACACTTGATAATCACGGCCAGTAACATTCAATCAATCACGAGCTTCCAAGATCAAATAATGCTGGCACTATCGTCTATTCTGACATATTTAACAATTACTTCGCTTGTACTCAGCAGAAAGTAAAACAGCTTTCAAAAACTTACCAATCCTCCTAGGACAATCTCCCAGGAGGTATATCACGGACATGATATTTCTCCTGGTTATATTTTTCTAACTGTGTCAGAGGATTTAACCCTATTAGCTTCCAAGATTACTGATAGAGTAGCGCGCTGACAAATGACACGCTAGCAAATTAGCATAAAAAACAAGAACTCAATAATAACCAAAGAGAAAGAGGGGGTATTAAAATGGCAACAGGAACAACTGACAAAGATTATATACATTGGGCTGACGGTGATTCACAATCCGCTGACTGGAATAACAATATTCTTTCAGATCAGAAATCAAATTACTTCGAGGGAGAAGTTATTCCTCATGTATACGTTTATCAGGCATCTAACAACACTCCGTTAGTTCAGGGTCAGGAGTATTCATTCACTATTAACTATAATTACTATCAAGCAAACACGAATGCAGGCGGATTTACCAGCATTACAACCTACAATGTTAGTCGACAGCCAGATCCACTTAATGCGACGGATCCGTATATAACGCCCACGGAAGATGGGTCTTTTAACAATGGCGGTGGAACGCAGGGCGTCTTCCATACTGTTGATGCCAATATTACGAATGTAAGTAATGTAACTTATACGACCTCGGGCACTAATAATCAAAGCACTAAAGACGGTCATGTCACCGTTACCTTTGTATACACCGGTGAGACGACGACGAGCGGTATCGCTGAAATCTACTATGGCCTGCGCATCGCCCAACCTGGTGAAGTGCCTAATCAAGGGGCAGGCCCCACCGATGGCGCCAATGCTTGGACAGGCGGTTCTCTGCAGACCTCAATTAACACGGGCCTTTCAATTCAGCTTGCACCATCTGCGATCATTGCCGGTGAAATCAGCGGAATGAAGTTCAATGACAAGAACGGAGATGGCACGCGCGATGCTGATGGTGTTGATAATGTAGCCAATACAGCCGACGATGAGGTTGGATTGTCCGGCTGGACCATATTTCTAGACACTGACAACGACGGCACATTGGACGCAGGGGAAGTATCGACAACTACCGCTGCTAATGGCACATATACCTTCTCTGTTACTCCCGATGCAATCAAATCTGACCTTGACAACGATCCCTATATCGTGCGTGAAGTTAATCAAAGTGGGTGGGTACAAACTTCTACAAATCCTGCTCCGATTACTATCACAGCCGCAGATCCAACCGAATTCAATGTCAATTTCGGTAATAGGCTAGGGGTTAATCCGGTCGATTCTCTGGATATTCAGAAACTTGTTTCCGTGGATGGCGGAACAACTTGGTTGGATGCTGATTTAGCAACCGGTCCGGTTGTGAATAGTGGCATCAATCCGCAGTTCAAATTCGTAGTGACCAATAATGGTCTCTTTGCAGCAACCGACATCACCCTCTCGGATTCTGACTTCGATCTGAATGGTACTAGCTCAGGAACCAATATCGTTATCGCTTCCATTGCTGCTGGTGCAAGCCAGGAAGTAATTTTTGATGGCGCTACCTGGCAGGCTGGACAACATACCGACACGGGAACGATCACTTATCAGGCGCAAAATTCAAGCGGGCAAGTAATTACTGCCACCGATTCTGACGACGCCAATTACTTTGGTGCAAAACCAGTCATCAACATAGACAAAGTCACCAATGGCAGCGATGGATTGTCCATATCGGAAGGCAGCGCCGTTACATGGACATATACTGTCACCAGCACCGGCAGCAACGTCGATTTAAGACCTCTGCACAACCACGAGAATTTAGCTGTAGTGACAGAGAAAAATTTCCAAATGATGCTGATTGCACGTCATTTTGGTAGAAAGTGAAGTTTTTCTCCTTTTTTAGGGGAGTTTTCCCCCCTTATGTGACATTTGGACGGATTACTCCCCTTAATGGTTGATCTACGAAGATTTTGTTGGCTGCTTTTTTCAGATTCATGCAGAT